>JAYSQH010000317.1:0-2197 GCA_043721655.1 Phycicoccus sp.
TGCCTGGGCGATGAAGGCCTCGGCGCTGTGACCACTTCTGAGGGGGTCGGGGGAGTTGAGCGAGGTGAACGACTCACCGGTGGCCCGCAGTGGCGAGCGGTCGGGGATCTGTTCGTCGACGTGGCAGGCAAGCAGCCAACCGGGATAGCCGCGGGCATCGAGGCTGGTGGGCTGCAGCGGCGCGACGACCTCGAGCCAGCCGTCCTCCGCCTCGTTGATGATGACCACCGGCTCGCCGAGCTCCAGCTGGGTGAGCGCTCGACCATGCAGCCCGAGGCGACCTTCTGCCTCGTCCACGTCGGCCAGCCATGCGACAACATCGGGCTGGGGCGCCACAGCTGCGGCGTCCAGGGCTCGGGGGGCTCTCGGACTGGTCCAGAGCGTGGTGACGGGAACGTTGACATACCGACGGTTGCTCACGTCCGACATCGTCACATGTTCCGGGTTCGAGCGCCCCGGAGGGTCGGCAGCGTGTCGCGCGCGGCATACTCCCTTGTCATGTCGGACTTGTCGGTGGGCCTGCTCGGCCAGGAGAGGCTTCGGGGCGAGATCCGTGCGCTGGTGGGATCGGCCCCGGGCGAGCTGAGCGTCGTCGTGGTCGGGGCCGGAGGCGAGATCCTCAACCTGGACGGCGGGCGTGTCGTGCCGGCGGCGAGCACGATCAAGGTGCCGATCATGGTCACCGCCCTCGAGCGGGTGGCCCAAGGGACCTCACGGTTGCGGGAGCCCATCGCGTTCGGCCCGGATCGGGTCGGTGGCAGCGGCCCGCTGTCGTTGTTGCCCTCGGTCACCGAGCTCCCTCTGATCGAGACATTGCGGCTGATGATTGCTTTGAGCGACAACGACGCCACCAATGCGGTCATCGCTCTGGTGGGGTTCGAGGCTGTTGACCAGACCTGTCGGCGTCTTGGCCTGACGCAGACGCACCTCCGCCGCACTCTGATGGACCTTGATGCCATCGCTGCGGGCGTGGACAACACCACGTGCGCTCGAGACCTGGCGCAGGTGATGGTCATGCTCCGGGTTGGCGAGGCTTTGCCCGGGCCCGAGACGATGGTGGCCCTCGACCTCCTGGCCGAGCAGCAGTTCTTGGACGGTCTGCCGGCTTTGCTGCCTGAGTCGACGTGGCATGCGAACAAGACCGGGGAGCTGTCAGGCGTTCGTCACGACATGGCGTTGATCGAGCATGACGGTCGCTGGGCGGGGGTTGCCGTGACGGCCACAGCTCTCATGGGTCCCACCGGTGGAGTCGATCGTGGCTCCACAGTGCTGCCGACGTTCGCGAATATCGGTGCTGCAGTGGGGGAGTGGGTCCGCGGCAAAGCCAGAGCGGATGTCCTGTCGTAACCTGATTCTCGGCCGGGACCAAGCTGACATGAGGCCGCTCTGAGGGGGCCGGTGCGTCGGTCGAGTACACCGAGCGGCGCGTGCGGTCACCAGCCGCGCGCGCGCCACTCCAGCAGATGTGGGCGTTCGGCGCCCAGCGTGGTATCACTGCCGTGCCCCGGGTAGATCCAGGTGTCGTCTCCGAAGCTTCCGAAGACACGCTCCTCGAGGTCGTCCATCAGCCTGGTGAAATCTTGCTTCTGCGTGGTCTTGCCCGGCCCGCCCGGGAAGAGCGAGTCGCCGGTCCAGATGTGAGCGCGCCCCGAAGGGTCGTGGTAGGCCAGCGCCACCGATCCCGGGGTGTGCCCACGCAGATGGATGACCTCCAGGGTGACCTCACCGAACCTGAGCGTGTCGCCGTGACGCAGCCGCCGGTCAGGTGCGACCGGCAAGGCATCAGCGTCTGCCTCGCCCGCGGCGGTGGTGGCATGGGTTGCCTCCGCCAGCTGTACGAGAGCCCGGTGATGGTCCCAGTGCTGGTGCGTCGTCACGATGGTGTCGAGGCTGCCGTTGCCCTCGTCGAGCAGCGAAAGAATCCGGGCGGGCTCGTCGGCGGCGTCGATGAGCAGCTGGGCACCCGTGAGCACGCAGGTCAGCAGATAGACGTTGTTGGCCATCTGGCCCACGCTTGTCTTTCGGATCGTGAGCAGCGGAAGGTCACGCTCATCGCTGGGTCCGCCAGCGGTCACGTCCCCCGTGTAATTCATGTTTCACCTCCCGTCAATGGTCACAATAGTCACGAGTGACTATTGTTCGGCCCCTTTCAGCCGACCTACGGTGTTAGTAGTACGGAATTGGTATCGGTTTGTAC
>JAYSQH010000318.1:0-2030 GCA_043721655.1 Phycicoccus sp.
GTAGCGGGTGGGGTCGTCGCCGAACTCTGCGAGCACCCGGGCGCCCAGGATGGGCCCCAGTCCGGGCTGGCTGAGGTAGATCTCAACGTCCGGGTGCTGACCAAAACAGGCCTCGACCTGCCCTTCCAGGGCGGTGATCTGCTCATTGGAGGTCGTGATCATGGCAGCCAGGGCCCGGACCGTCGCACCGTACGCGGCCGCGATAAGCGGCGGCTGAGTAAGGTGCTCGGCGGCCAGCGAGGCCATGATCGCCGTGGTCTTGGTCTCCCGGTCGCGCCGACCGGCCCGCTTCAGGGCGGCGCTGATCTGCGCATGCGTCAACCGAGCCGCCCTGCTGGGCTCGGGTGCCTTGGCCAGCAGTTCCAGGACGTCGGTGGAAGCGAGGTCCTGGTAGGCCACCAGTGCGGCTGGGAAGAACTCCCGCAGGCTGGAACGCAGCCGTAACACCTGGCGGGTGCGGTCCCAGATCAGGCTCTGGTGCATCCGGGTCAGGACCTTCACCGCGCCGGCCTGCGCGCTGTCCCCGGCGACGGTGCGCAGCTGGTGGCAATGGGTGCGGACCAGGTCGGCCAGGACATGCGCGTCACCGGCGTCGCTCTTGGCACCCGAGACACCATTGCCCTGGCGGGCACCAGCGGACTGCAGCGGGTTGATCGCGTACACCTGGTACCCGGAGGCGACCAGCGCGGCGACCCAAGGGCCACGGTCGGTCTCAATGCCGATCTTCACCTCGGCGGCGTCGCCGTCCTCGGGCAGGAACCTCCCAACCAGCCCGTGCAGCCTGGCTATCCCTGAAATACCCTCCGGCAAGCGGGCTTTGGCAAGTCGCCGCCCGGTCTCGTCCTGGATGTCTACATCGTGATGGTCCTCAGCTCAGTCATCTCCGACGAACAACAATCTGGTGTCCTCCACATCGCTCGACTACCCGGTCAGCAGCCTGCAGGAAAACCCGCGACCTAATGGTCAAGTGCTCACGCCAAGACGCGGCGGGCACGACATCCCATCAGCGGTTCGCCTTCCCGACCACCGATGGAGGCACGATCTGGACCTAGGACTCGAGGTCCAGGTGCAAAAGAGTGCTCATCCATCGGCGGCTACCAGGCACCGAGCCTGTCACGATGTCGGCCCGGTAACCCCCATTAGGTGCAGGGTCTCAACGTCTAGCAGCAGTCCGCGGGCGGCGACGGCTTGCAGGGTCGGTTCGAGCAGGATGGAGTCGTGGCGGTTCGCGCCGTCGATGACCCAGCCGATCGGGATCCCGAACAGGTCGGTGGCGACCGACCACTTCCAGCCGATCTTGGCTCGGTCGGTGGGGTTGGGGCGGTCCCTTCACCGCCGCATGGGGCTTTGTGCAGGCTGCCGTCGACGGCGACCTCGGATAGGTCCAGGCCGATGATCTTGTCGTAGCCGGCGATGGCTTCTTCGACGAGTTTGTCGAAGACTCCGGCGGTGAGCCATTCGGTGCGTCGTGCGCGCAGGGTGGTCTCACTTGCCCTACAGAGCCGGGCGGCGACATCCCATGAGCATCCGGTGACAAGTCTGGCCAGGATGCCTTCGAAGCAGTCCCGATCCGAGATGCGCAGGCGGTGGCAACCCAGTGGGTGCATGTCTGGGGGTCGTGCTGGTAGGTGGCCTTCGATGGCCTTCCAGACCGCGTCGGCGACACGGGGGTCCATGGCGAGCAAGGGCGTCCTCCTGTTGCTAACCTGAAGAAACATGAAGTATTCGTACTTCAAGTATCGCTACTTCAAGCCAGGAGGCGTGGGATGCCCCGCAGAACAAAAACTCGTGTCGGGCCCGCGGCACTCGAACGCCGCCGAGCCAAGATCACCACCGAGATCGCGGCCCTGGGCCTGCCACTACCCGGCAGCCTGGTCGAGCGTCTGACCCGCTGCGGCAACACCGGCTGCCGCTGCCACGCCGACCCACCCCACCTGGTCGCGGCGTTTGACCATGTCTCCGGGACCGTCCTGGGGCAGGTCGCGGTGGCTGCCAAGAGCAACGAGATCCCTGCGGTGCGAGACCTGCTC
>JAYSQH010000319.1:0-2281 GCA_043721655.1 Phycicoccus sp.
TGGCAGGACTTCACGCCCTCAGCCGTCTGTCGGCTCGCTGCCACCACCTCCTGGACGGACATTCCGCGACCAAGCTTCACGCCGAACGCGTGGTTGCGCGAGAGCGGCGACATGCACGTGGCGATCAGGTCGCCGACTCCGGCAAGACCCGAGAAAGTCGCCGGATCGGCCCCCAGCGCCACGCCAAGTCGCACGGTCTCGGCCAGTCCCCGGGTGATGATCGTGGCCTTGGTGTTGTCCCCCATACCCATGCCCTCGGCCATGCCGACGGCAAGGGCTATGACGTTCTTCACCGCGCCGCCGAGCTCTGTGCCGACAACATCGGTGTTGGTGTAGGGCCGGAAGTACGGCGCCGTGCAGGCAGCCGCCACCCGTTCGGCCATCGACTCGTCAAGACACGCCGCCACCGTGGCCGCAGGCTGTTTGGCCGCGATCTCCATCGCCAGGTTGGGTCCTGACAGCACGACTATGCGCTCGGCGGCCACCTGGCCCACCTCGGCGATCACCTCGCTCATTCGCTTGGTCGTGCCGAGCTCGACCCCCTTCATCAGGGACACCACGGCGCCGTGACGCGGCAGGAAGTCGGTCCACTGTCCGAGGTTCTCCCGCAGCATCTGCGACGGAATCGCAAGGACCACGATCTCGACGCCGTCGACAGCCTCTCTGGGGTCGGTTGTGGCCGAGATTGACCCAGGCAGAACAAGATCCGGTAGATACCCGCTGTTGACGTGGGACTGGTTGATCTCGTCGACCAGCTCGGCCCGTCGCCCCCACATCTGGACCTGTGATCCCGCATCGGCAAGCACTGCGGCAAACGCTGTGCCCCAGCTGCCGGTACCAAAGACAGCGACGCGCGTCACGAGGAGTCTCCGTGGGTCGGAGCCGTGGGCTTGGCGCGGCGGGGCTTGTTGGGATTACCGATCTCCGCGACGCCGGCAGTGCGGGAGTCAAAGCGGATGACCGGAGCCTTCTCGCCCCGGATCATCTCAAGCTGGCGCGTGATGGCGTCCAGGATCCGGTTCGTGGCCTCGCGGAGGGTCACCGTGTCCAAGGGCCGCCCGTACAGGTCGCTGAGGTCCACAGCGGGCCCTGCGATCAACTGCATGGTCTTGCGCGGGAACAGGTGCAGCTCCCGGGCATACGGTCGCTGGATCTCTTGTGGCCCCCACTGCGCCACCGGGATCACGGGGCACCGCGTCGTCAGAGCCACTCGGGCAGCGCCGGTCTTCCCCGTCATCGGCCACATCTGCGGATCCCTGGTCAAGGTGCCTTCGGGAAAGATGGGAACGCACTTGCCGTCCTCGACCGCGGCGACCGCGGCCGAGAGGGCCTCTGCGGCATGGCTGGTGCCGCGTAGGACGGGGATCTGCTGTGCTGCGATCAAGAGCCGGCCGATGACGGGGATCTTGAACACCCCCGACTTGCCCAGGAAGAACGGCGGATGGCCGCTGTCGTAGAGGAAATGGGCGAAGGCGAACACGTCAACATACGAGATGTGGTTCGGACAGACGACGAACCCGCCGCTGGCCGGGAAGTTCTCGGCGCCCCTCCAGTCGTGGCGCGTGACAAGCACTACGATCGCACGCACGAAGGTCGCGAGGCCACGGTATGACCTCGGCAGGTGTCGGTCTGGTCGAGTTCGCCGCACCGAAGCTCCGTTCCTTCTGCTCTTTGACTGTCATCGTCCACACTAAGGCGACCCGGCTGGCCGTCATCTTCGTCGCAGGGACGGGTCGGTGTCGAGGCGAGCGCGCCGGTACTGACACGATCAGCTCAATGTGTCCACTCGATATCCACCATTGGCGGCTGATCGTCCCGGTCAAGGGCCAGCTGTCCGCCAAGACCCGTCTGCAACCGCCCGCAGGGGTGGCGCGGGCCGAACTGGCTCATGCGTTCGCCCTCGACACGATCACGGCAGCTGTCGCCGGTATGCCGCCAGGCCACCTGGTCGTCGTGACCTCAGACGAGCGCACCGCGTCGTTCGTGCGAGATCAGGGTGGAACCGTAGTAGCCGACCCGGGCCACGGTCTGAACCCCGCTCTTCGCCAGGGAATAGGTTACGTACAGCGGGTTCTGGGCCCCGGCCCGACGGCTGTCCTGCTCGGGGACATACCCACCCTCAGCCCGAGGGACCTGGCCTGCGCACTCTGGAAATGTTCACTGCACCCACGGGCCTTTGTCCCTGATGCATCCGGCACCGGGACAGTGCTGCTCAGCGCGTTGTCCCCGCAAGATCTTCATCCGCGTTTTGGCTTTGACTCGGCACGCAAGCACGGGCTCG
>JAYSQH010000320.1:0-3677 GCA_043721655.1 Phycicoccus sp.
AGGCCGAGATCCGCTGGCTCGACCACGTCGAGACCCGGCTCGCTCGGGAGGCGACGCGCGCACCCGAGGGCCACGCCCGCAATACGACCTTGTCACCAGGCAAGAAATCGATGAAAGGCGCGCAGCAATGACCACCAGCCCGATCCTGTTGCTGGACAACGTCTCTCGAGTTCACGGCCATGGCGAGACCTCAGTCCGAGCGCTGGACGGAGTGACGCTGACGGTGTACGCGGGGGAGCTGGTCGCCGTGATGGGGCCCAGCGGCTCCGGCAAGTCGACGCTGCTCAACCTTGCCGGTGGGCTGGACCAGCCGACCAGCGGCAGGGTGGTCGTCGAGGGCTCCGACGTGGGTGCCATGAGCCTGCGCGACCTGGCCGCCCTGCGCCGGCGGTCGTTGGGTTTCGTCTTCCAGGACTTCAACCTGATCCCTTCCCTGACCGCCGTTGAAAACGTCGCACTGCCGCTGGAGCTCGACGGACAGGGAGTCAGGAAGGCGCGACGGATCGCGCTGGACTCCCTTGAGACGGTGGGGATCGCCGAGCTTGCCGATCGCTATCCCGAGCACATGTCGGGCGGCCAACAGCAGCGCGTGGCCATCGCCCGGGCGCTGGTGGGAAACCGCCGGCTGGTGCTGGCCGACGAGCCGACGGGCGCACTGGACTCCCAGACTGGCGAGTCCGTGCTGCGCGTCTTGCGGGCGCGTTGCGACGCTGGCGCGGCCGGGCTGCTGGTGACCCACGAGGCCCGGCACGCGGCGTGGGCGGACCGCGTGGTGTTCCTGCGCGACGGCGTCGTCGTCGACAGCACCGGGACCTCGCCCAGCGCGGAGTCTCTCCTCGACCCCGCCGGGGCGGTCTGACGTGGCGTCGGGGGACGCCACGACGGACCGCTCGGGCGGATCACCCTCAAGCACAGGCCGTTTCGCACGGTGGCTGGCCGGCTGGCGGGTGGCTATCCGGATCGCGCGGCGCGATGCCCGACGCTACAAGTGGCGCAGCGCCCTGATCGTGGTGATGGTGGGCCTGCCCGTGCTGCTGCTGACCGGCGGCATCACCCTGATGGCCACCAGCGACGTCAGCATGGCCGAGTCGGTGCCGCGCCTCATGGGCTCCGCGCAGGCCCGGATCTACGAAGGCGGCAGCGGACGCCAGATCCAGTCACCGGACGGCCGAACCATCGACGGCGTCACCAAAGGTCGCGCCCTTGCCGTCCCCGGCTTCGCAGCTGACTCGGTCTGGACTACGGACAAAGTGCAGAGGCTCACCAGCGGCCACGTCATCCAGACGGTAGACGCTTACCTACGCATCACCCAGGGCGATCGTCGCCCGAGCATGCCTGTCCTGGGCATCGACGGCGCCGACCCCCTTGCCCGCGGGATGACCGAGCTCGTCTCCGGCCGATGGGCGAGCTCAATCTCAGAGATCGTCGTCACCGAGGCCGGGATCGCGGGCGGGCTCCCACGCGAGGGATCGCTGACCAGTGCCGGCCGGGACGGCAAGCCGCGGCTGCTGACCGTGGTTGGCGTGGCCAGCGGGCAGAGCCAGCAGGGGATGCCCTTCCTTGTCGCGCTACCAGACCTCGTCACGGACATCTCGGGCCAGGGCCTACAAGCAGTATTCCTCGTTGGCCGGGCCAACCCGGTGACCTGGTCGGACGTGCGCCGGCTGAATGACTACGGACTGCTGGCGCAGAGCCGCCAGGTCATCCTGAGCCCGCCGTCAGAGGCCGAGCTGGGCCCAGCTGTGGCGCGGATCGTGATCCCGGTGCAGGGACGTTACGACCTGATCCTGCTCCTGGCGGCGGTCGGTCTCTTCATCGAGACCACACTGTTGGCCGGCCCGGCCTTCGCCGTCAGCGCGGCTCGCCAGCGCCGCTCACTTGCCCTCGCCGCCTCAAACGGCGCGGAGCCCCGCCAGCTGCGGCGATACGTCCTCGGGCAGGCCGTCGTGCTGGGGGTCGTGTCCGCGGCCGTCGCTGTGATCGCCGGGGTGCTGCTGACGCTGGCCGGGCTCACCTGGTGGCAGGCCGGTCACGCCGACTTCGATACCGGCCCCTTCGAGGTCTCCTGGCCCCGGGTGGTCGGGGTGTTCATCTGTGCGGTCGTCGCGTCTGTGGTCGCCGCGCTGCTTCCGGCCAAGGGAATCGCTCGCCTCGACATCGTGTCCGTCCTCGCCGGTCGATCAGGCGACGGCAGAGTCCGTCGAGGTCTACCGGCAATCGGCGTGGTGGTCATGGTCATCAGCGGGATCGCGATCTTCTGGGGCGTCGCCTCCGGCGGCGAAGGGGGTATCGGCCTACGCGAATACCTCACCGTCGGCGGCTCCATCGGCCTCGTCCTGGGCTGCCTCATGGTGATCCCGGCGCTGCTCGCTCTGGTCGGCCGGCTCGGTACCCACCTCGCCCTGCCGCTGCGACTTGCCGCACGGGATACGGCCCGGCAGCGGGGACGCTCGACGCCCGCGGTCGCCGCCATCATGGCCGCTGTTGCCGTTCTCACCACCCTGAGCATCGCCGAGGCCAGCTACGACCGGAAGAGGGAAAGCACCTACCAGCCCCAGGGCCCGATGGGTGCCGGAATCATCATGCTGGGAGGCGAGGACGCCAGCGAGCGCGGCGTCCGTTCGGTGACCAACCGGTTCGCACCGCAGCTCGTCATGGAGCCAGTGGGACAGGTCGTCGATACCGCTGCCAACCCCAAGATCCGCAGCAAGGTTTCATGGGTCACGCCCGTGCCGCGGAACTGCACCGAGGCTGAGATCTTGGCAAGTCGCAATCCGGATGGTGGCGCAGGTGGCGTGGCAATCTGTGAATCGCTCACCAGCACAGACTCCGGGGTGCAGGTCGGTAGCCTGTACAGCCTCGCGGCGATTCTCCCGCTTTCGACGAGCCAGCGCGCCGTGCTCCAGGGCGGCGGCGCCCTCATCACCGATCCCAGCCTTGTCCGGGACGCTCAGGTCAGCTATGTCGCCGGCACGGCCACACAGGATCGGTCCGGCGCGACCACGGCCGCCAAGATCACCCAGCGGATCAGCCTCCCGGCGGTGGTGGTGAACCCGCAGAGGTTGAGTGCGACTAGCCGTGGGTTTTTCAGTGCCTGGATCCTACCGGAGACCGCGACCAGGCTCGGCTGGCCTGTGCTGATCACGTCGCTTGACGTCACCTCACCCACTGGAACGATCTCGGCCGCAGAGGAGCGTGCGGTGAGCGACCGCCTTGGCGACGAGTACACCTTCAGGGTCGAGCGCGGCTACCAGAACGAGTCCCTACTGATTCTGCTCGTCCTCTTCTCCGTCGCCGGGCTGCTGGTGCTGATCGCCTCGCTCATCTCGACGGCCCTCTCGCTCGCGGAGTCCCAGAACGACATGGCGACCCTGGCCGCGGTCGGTGCGACCCGGCATACCCGCCGTGGCATTGCCGGCGCCCAGGCACTCGTGGTTGCAGCGTGCGGCTGCCTGCTCGGCGTCGCGATCGGCATGGTCCCCGGGATCGCCAGCACGTGGCCGCTCACGGTCAGGGCCATCACGGCGGGCGGGCGGACCGATTTCGTGACGGGGCACACCGCGCCGGTGATCGTGATCCCCTGGCTGCCCCTGCTTGCCCTCATCCTGGTCGTGCCCCTGCTTGCCGGCGCCTTTTCCTGGATCGCGGTACGGCGCCACCCACAGATGACCCGCCGG
>JAYSQH010000321.1:0-9525 GCA_043721655.1 Phycicoccus sp.
TACAAACGCACCGGCACCAACCCGTTCTCGTCCTGCCTGCCGATCCTTCTGCAGTCTCCGGTCTTCTTCGCGCTCTTCCGGGTGCTCAACAACCTCGCCGCGGTCGCTAACGGTAAGAAGCCGTCGATAGGTCCGATGACCGCAGACCTGGCCGCTCAGGCTCAGGTCTCCACGATCTTCGGGGCCCCTCTTTCTTCCCATTTCCTCGGGGCCACGGACATCCATACCAAGATCGTCACCGTGGTGCTGATCGTCCTGATGTCGGCCACCACGTTCACCACGCAGCGTCAGCTGATGATGAAGAACATGCCTGCGAACGCGATGGACAACCCGTTCGCCAAGCAGCAGAAGGTCCTGCTCTACCTGATGCCGTTGTTCTTCGCCTTTTCCGGGATCAACTTCCCGATCGGTGTCCTTATCTACTGGACGACCACCAACGTCTGGTCCATGGGCCAGCAGTTCTACACGATCCGCCGGATGCCTGCCCCTGGCTCGCCCGCGGAGAAAGCTCTTGAGGCGCGTCGTCTCAAGAGTGGCAAAGAGCACAAGAAGTTCACCATCCCTGGACTGAGCCATGACACTGAGCCTGAAGGCGTCCAGGACAACCCGAGCACCGAGACCAAGCCCAAGTCGGGTCAACGGCAACAACCCAAGCGGAAGAAGCGGGGCAAGCCAAGGGGTCAGGGGGACGGCTCAACGGGCCCGGCTCCGGACCCCACGCCGCCTGCCTAGAACGGTTCACCGAACACCACGCACTTCGCGGACCGACCGGGTCCGGCATACCGCATCAGGAGAAAAGAATGACTGAGCAGGACATTTCGACACTCGTTGAGCAGAACACACCCACTGCAGCAGAGGGCATCCAGGCCAACCAGGCCGTGGCCGCCGAGACTGTTGCCCCTGACAGCCCAGGAGCGCAGCCATCCGCCAAGGACGAGACCCAAGAAGACAAGGCTGACAGTGTCGGCGAGGTCGGCGAGGTCGGCGAGGTCGGCGGTGTCGAGCCGAAGGGGCACAAGCGGTCATCAGCGCTCGAGCGTGAGGGTGAGGTGGCGGCCGACTTCCTCGAGCAGCTCCTTGACATTGCTGACATGGATGGCGACATCGACGTGGACGTTGACGGCGATCGTGCCGCGGTGGCGATTGTGGACTCGGAGGAGGGCCGTGTCTCGCGTCGCCTGGTGGGCCCTGACGGCAAGGTGCTGGAGGCGCTTCAGGAGCTCACCCGCCTTGCGGTCCAGGCGGCGACGGGGGAACGGAGCCGGCTGATGCTCGACGTGGCGGGCCACCGGGCCCAGCGTCGGGCGGTGCTGGTGACCATCGCCCAGGAGGCCATCGCCAGGGTGAAGGAGACCGGCGAGAATGTGCCGATGGACCCGATGACCGCATTCGAACGCAAGGTCGTCCATGACACGGTGCTTGCGGCCGGTCTTGGCTCTGAGTCCGAGGGCGTCGAACCACATCGTCACGTGGTGATCCTGCCCGCGTGACGCACCTTCCGTGCGGCTGTGTTTCACGTGAAACAGTGTGCGTGGGGTTGCTGTGAGTGACATCTCGGCGTCGGAGTCCGCGGAGTCCGCAAACGCGGATGATCCGCAGTATGCCGAGCAACGGACCCCGCCGCCTGCGCCCGCGGGAGCTGTGCGGCTTTTCGGGGAGCACCTGGCCGTGGCCGAGCGCTTTACCGCCCTTCTGACCGACACCGGTGTCACTCATGGGTTGATCGGACCGCGGGAGGTTCCCCGACTGTGGGAGCGCCACGTGCTCAACTGCGCGGTCATCCACTCTGCCATTGCGGATGGCCAGATGGTGATCGACGTCGGATCGGGGGCAGGCCTGCCCGGGATCGCGCTTGCCATCGCCCGCCCTGATCTCGACCTCCACCTGGTCGAGCCGATGCTGCGTCGAACCAACTGGCTGTTCAGCACGGTCGAAGAGCTGGAGCTGACGAACGTCGTTGTCCATAGGGGTCGCGCCGAAGAGTTCTGGGGGGTCCTGAGCGCGCCCGTCGTGACGGCCAGAGCCGTGGCGAAACTGAGTGAACTGGCCGGATGGTGCCTGCCGTTGCTGTTGCCGGGTGGATGCATGTTGGCGCTCAAGGGGTCTCGAGCCGCCGATGAGCTGGAGACCGATCGCGCGTTGCTACGTCGGCTGGGCGCAGTGGAGGAGCGGGTCGAGACCTTCGGCCTTGGCATCGTTGATCCGGCCACCACAGTGTTGAGGGTGGTCCTGGGTGACCGACCGAGCAGGCCTACCGGGAGGAAGAAGTTCAAAGCCAAGAGCACACGCCGGAGCTGATCACGGGATGGGTCGGTGCGAGCCGATACGGTATGACCAGTCGGCGGTGAGCGCGTCGGCTGTGACGAGAGATTGAGGTGGCACGTGGCGACGTCTGGATCGGCTGACATGGGGCTTGGCTGGCCATCAGGAGACCCGGCGGACGGCAACGTGCTGTCATCCGGCCTCGGATGGCCCGCACGCAACAGTGCGCCCCAGCTCGCGCCAAACCTCTACCCGGCGTCTCCAGCACCGGCTGCCGGGACAGTAGGGACAGCTCCAGCAACCACAGCAGGGACGTCCACAGCGGCTGCAGCGGCACTGACGGGATCGGCCATGGTGGCAGGGCTTGAGGGCCCACGATCGCCGATCTTTGTTTCACGTGAAACAGGGAGCTATGAGTGCGTGGACCAATTGTCGGAACGGGATCAGCTCGCCGCCTCCTTGCCCGAGCCCGGCTCGGAGACGCCCCTGGCCCAGCAAGTCGCCCTGGACGCCCGGCGGCGCATCTCGCTGACCGGCAAGATCTTCCCCAAGCCCGACCACACCCGGGTCATGACGGTGGCCAACCAGAAGGGCGGCGTGGGCAAGACGACGACAACGGTGAACGTTGCCGCGGCACTCGCCCAGGCTGGCCTGCGGGTGCTGGTGGTCGACATCGATCCACAAGGCAACGCCAGCACGGCGCTCGGAATCGATCATCACGCTGACGTGCCCAGCATCTACGACGTCCTGGTGGACGGTAAGGCGATCGTCGACGTGGTGCAGGAGTGCGTGGACGTTCCCAACCTGTGGTGCGTCCCGGCGACGATCGACCTGGCTGGTGCCGAGATCGAGCTGGTGTCGCTGGTTGCCCGTGAGATGCGGATGCAGCGTGCGCTCAGTGTCTATCTTGACGGCACAGCGGACCGTGGTGAAGAACGCTTCGACTACGTGCTGATCGACTGCCCTCCAAGCCTCGGGCTGCTGACCGTTAACGCTTTTGTCGCAGCCGACGAGGTGTTCATTCCGATCCAGTGCGAGTACTACGCGCTGGAAGGACTCTCGCAACTACTGAAGAACGTCGAGCTGATCAAGAGCCACCTCAACCCCGGCTTGCACGTCTCCACCATCTTGTTGACCATGTATGACGCTCGCACCCGGCTGTCGGCCCAGGTTGCTGAGGAAGTGCGGACTCACTTCCCGGCACATGTGCTCCGCGCGTCGGTGCCTCGGTCGGTACGGATTTCAGAGGCGCCGAGCCACGGCCAGACGGTGATGACCTATGACCCGTCCAGCAGCGGGGCGCTGTCCTACCTCGAAGCGGCCGGCGAGCTCGCGGACCGCGGAATCGTTGGCCAAGAAGCCGACGCCGGCCCAGCCCATGCCTTGTCAGGCAACTATCCGAACAGTCGTTAGCGTGTGTCCAGCCCGGGCGGGGATCTCGCCCGGGTCGTGTGTGCCTCAGAGAGGTCTTGGCTATGAGTGAAAAGCGTCGTGCACTGGGTCGTGGACTCGGAGCCTTGATTCCCACGGCCCCGGCGGGCGATGGCCGCAGCCGGCCGATGGATGTCTTCTTCAGGGACAACTCTGCTGGCAGAGCTGGTTCGGTCGCGACCGTTTCACGTGAAACACCGCCTGGGCGGTCGGGCCGCGACGGCGGCTCGAGCGACCGTTCCGGCGAGGTCGAGGAAAGCGCCGGCAGTGTCGCGGCCGACACCGCCTCAGCAGATGGCCGTGCTAATGCAGGGCCGGACCTGGCGCCGGTGCCAGGTGCCCGTTACGCGGAGCTCCCGGTGTTCACCATCCGGCCGAACCCGAGGCAGCCACGTCAGGTCTTCGACGACGACGAGATGGCCGAGCTGGTCAACTCGATCCGTGAGGTCGGCGTGCTGCAGCCGGTGGTCGTCCGACCCATTCCCGCCGAAGAGCTGGAAGGAACGGCAGGTCAGGACGGCGACGGGGTCGAGCGGCCCCTGTTCGAGCTGATCATGGGCGAGCGTCGCTGGCGAGCCACCCAGGCGGCCGGACTGGCGTTCATCCCGACGATCATCAAGGACACCGACGACGATGACCTGCTGCGCGATGCCCTCCTGGAGAACCTGCACCGCAGCCAGCTGAACTCGCTGGAGGAAGCGGCCGCCTACCAACAGCTGCTGGATGACTTCGGCTGTACCCACGACGAACTGGCGACCCGAATCGGCCGGTCGCGTCCGCAGATCTCGAACACGTTGCGGCTGCTCAAGCTCCCACCTCTGGTGCAGCGCCGGGTGGCCGCAGGCGTCTTGAGTGCCGGCCACGCCCGCGCTCTGCTCGGACTTGCCGACGGCGCCTCGATGGAACGCCTGGCGCAACGGATCGTGGCCGAAGGGCTCTCGGTTCGTAGCGTCGAGGAGATTGTCACGCTGGGTGGTGACGATGCTCCGCGAGCTCGCAAGCCGCGCGCTGGAGGCCGCCACCCGCAGCTGGATGACCTCGCTAGCCGGCTCTCCGACCGCTTTGACACCCGGGTTCGGATCAGTCTTGGTCAGCGCAAGGGCAAGCTGACCGTCGAGTTCGCATCGGTCGAGGACCTTAATCGGATCGTCGACCTGCTCGGACTCGCGCCGGCGTAGGAACATCGGCTTTGCCAGCGTCCCGCCGGACCACTGGCGGCCCCTGAGGTTCTCGCCAGACGGAGCGTGAGCCACCGGTCTTGGCCGGCGGGTCACCAGCAGGTCTTAGCGCGCGGTCACTAGCGCGCGCTCGACAATGCCCGCGTAGACCTCAGCCGAGTCCAGGCCGGCCGCTTCGACCGCCATCGGAAGCAACGACGTCTCCGTCATGCCGGGGGAGACGTTGGCCTCCAGGAACCACGGGCGCTCGTCAGCGTCGATAATCAGGTCAACCCGGCTCAGGTGCTGGTGGCCAAGGGTCCGGTAAGCCGTGAGGCCGGCGCCCGAAGCGGAGGTGGCCGCCGCGGCACTGAGCCGAGCCGGGGTGAAGAACTCGGTGGCGCCGGCGGTGTAGCGCGCTTCATAACCATAGACGCCGCCGTCTGGCACGATCTCGACGGCAGGGAGGGGCTGCACCTGGCCCTGGTCATCCTCAACCAGTGAGATCGCGACCTCGGTGCCCACAATGAACTGCTCGATCATAACCATATCACCATACGCATAGGCGCTGACCATCGCGGATGGGAGATCAGCAGGGGACCGGACGATGGTCAGGCCCAGGGCCGAGCCTCCCCGGGCGGGCTTCACCACGAGCGGCAAACCCAGAGAGTCGACCAATGACTCCAACAACGCGGGCGCGCCGAGCTCTCGAAAGGTGGCGTGCGAAAGCGCGACGCCGGTGGGGGTGGCAATGCCGGCAGTAGCCAGCAGCGCCTTGGCGACGGGCTTGTCCCATGTCAGGTGGCAGGACGCTGGACGCGAGCCGACGTAGGCAATACCCAATGATGCCAACACATCTCGTAAGGCACCATCTTCGCCGGTGGCACCATGCAGCACTGGCCAGACGACCTCGGGGCGGGTACTCCTGATCGCTGCGACCAGCGACGGGTCCACGTCATGGACGTGGACCTCCCAACCGGAGCGGGCCAGGGCGTCGGCAACTCGACGGCCAGAGCGCAGCGACACGTCGCGTTCGTGACTCAGGCCACCGGCGAGCACCATGACGTGCCTCATATCGAAATCCTTACCAGGAAGGGGACGCGGACCTGGACCCACGCTGTGACAATGCCAACGATTGGACGCGCAGACGATCTCATGAAGCGCATCACGTTAGGTCGGGAGCAGGGAACTGCAGACTGTCGGACGACGGGGCGCCTGAGGCTTTGTCGTCATACGGCCCGAAGGTCTCGAGTAGCTCCAGCTCGGCCTGAACGACACCCGCAAGACGTCGTACACCCTCGCGGATGCGGTCCGGATCGGGATAGCAGTAGGACAGTCTCACGTTGCGATGGCCGGTGCCGTCCGCGAAGAAGGCCGTGCCCGGCACGTACGCGACACGTTCGGTCACTGCGCGCGGCAACATCGCCTTGGCGTTGAGGCCATCGGGCAGGGTGAGCCAGACGTAGAAGCCGCCGTCGGGGTGGGTCCAGGTCGCTTGGGGTAACAGGGCGTCCAACGACTCGAGCATGGCGTCGCGGCGTTCGCGGTATAGCTCTTGGTAGACCTTGATCTGGGCCTTCCAGTCGCAGGTGGCCAGATAGGCGGACACGGTCAACTGCGAGTACGCCGACGGGCAGAGGATCGCCGACTCGTTGGCCAGCACGAGCTTCTCCCGGATGGCATGCGGGGCCAGGGCCCAGCCGACCCGCAGCCCTGGCGCGAAGGTCTTGGAGAAGGTCCCGAGGTAGACAACGCCGTCCTCGGACAGGGTGCGCATGGCGGCGAGGGGCTCACGGTCGAAGCCGAGCAGTCCGTAGGGGTTGTCCTCGAGCACCAGGATGCCGTGACGCTGACAGATCTCGATGATGAGCGGCCGTCGACCCAGGGACAACGTCGTTCCTGCGGGGTTGTGGTAGTTCGGGACGGTGTAGAGGAACTTGATCCGCTTTCCGGCCGACCGGAGGCTGAGGATCCGCTCCTCGAGGGCTTCCGGGACGAGGCCGTCATTGTCGGAGGTGACGTGGGCGACCTCGGCCTGGTAGGCGGCGAAGACCCCCAGCGCGCCGACATAGCTGGGCGCCTCGGCGAGAACGACATCGCCGGGGTCGATGAAGATCCGCGTCACCAGGTCAAGCGCGTGTTGGGACCCGGTGGTCACGACGATGTCGTCCGCATGCGCGGAGATCCCCTCGAGCGCCATGACCTCGAGGATCTGCTCGCGCAGTGTGGAGTCGCCCTGTCCGGAGCTGTACTGCAAAGCCGTGAGCCCCTGGGACGCCAGCATCCGCGCGACTGTGACAGCAACGGTATCCATCGGGAGGGCCGAGAGGTACGGCATGCCGCCGGCGAGGGAGACGACCTCAGGACGCGAAGCGACGGCGAACAGCGCGCGAATCTCGGAGGTGGTCATTCCGGCGGTGCGCTGGGCGTAGGACTGCATCCAGGGATCGAGACGCGTGCCCTGCGAACGCGTGCCAGAGGTGTCTTTCGAGCCTAGGGGGGCGGCGCGCGGAGGACCCATGGGGTCGTTCATCGCCAGCCTCCTTCTCTCGTCAACAGGGATGGGTCGCACCCAAGGGGTATGCCGTTCCGGCCGGCACGTGGTAGGAGTCTCCCATGGAGGTTCCTCCTGATGGTGGTTCGACTCGTGCCCGCGACGTGTTTCACATGAAACGTCGCCGGCCTGAAACGTGCTGTAGAGGGGGCCGCTCGAGATGAGCGGCGCCGGACGTCAGGTCGTCTCGTTGACCTTGGATCGAATTCACGACGTGCCAGACCCATGCACCTCCTGCATCTTTTGGGAGCTCGACCCCGCTCTGGCGGCCGCATCGATGGCGCGCGGTGACCCTGGTCTGGATAAGGAGTCATGGCTGTCCGCGGCATTGCTGGAGTGGGGCAGCGTCGGCCAGATCGCTTATGTCGACGGGGTTCCCGCTGGTTACGTGACCTATGCGCCGCCGTACCTGGTGCCGCGGGGAGCCGCGTTCCCGACGGCACCGGTGTCTGCCGATGCCGTGATCCTGATGACCGCCCGGGTGGTTCCTGAGTTTTCCGGCCAGGGGCTGGGGCGGGTGCTCATCCAGGGCGCAGCAAAGGACGTCATGCGTCGAGGGGTGCGAGCCATCGAGGCTTTTGGCTACCGCGGTGAGGCCGACTTACCCAAGGGGGCCTGTCTGATCCCCGCCGACTTCCTGACTGCGGTGGGGTTCAAGACCGTGCGCGAGCACCGGACCTATCCCCGTCTGCGACTGGACCTGCGCACGACGCTGACCTGGCGCGAAGACATGGAGGCTGCAGTCGAGCGACTGCTGCTCTCGGTCAGGGCACCGAACCTGAGCCAGGGTCGTCGAGCCTGAGCGCACTGCCTATTCGGCGGCTGCTTTCTGTGAGGCGAGGAAGGCCCGGAGGTCACCCAGACGCAGCACGCCGGTTGCGGCGGTGTCGTCCTCGCCGAGATACATCCGTTGAAGGGCAATGACGATCGCCTCGGCCAGGGTGTCGCGGAACACCGGGTCGGCCAGCCGCTCCGCGTCCTGTTCGTGGCTGAGGTAGCCCGTCTCGATCCGCACCGTCGGCATCAGAGTGCGTTGGAGTAGAACCCAGGCGCGGGGGTGCGTGCGACAGTCGGTCAGGCCGGTGCGAGCCACTACCTCGCGCTGGATCAGGTCCGCGAGGTGCTCGCCGACGGCTGACCATGCGCCGAAACGGTCCTGTCCGTAGAAGAACGTGGCAACTCCGCTGGCCCTCGACTGATCGGTGGAGTCACAGTGCAACGACAACAAGACGTCCGCGCCGGACTCGTTGGCCATCGCCGCACGGGAGAGCTCGTCGGGGCTGTTCGTCGCGGATCGGGTGAACAGCACGTTCACGCCGATGGCGCTGAGGCGACCCTCCACCCGGCGGGCCAGGTCGAGCATGACCTCCGACTCGGTCAGGCCATGGGCGACGTTTCCGGTCTCCGCACCGCCGTGGCCGGGATCCAGCATGACGGTCCGTCCGGTCAGGCTGTGCCCGGAACGTCGGACCAGTTCTTGCTCTCGCAACGTGTGCGGTGACCCCCCGGACACGGATCTGGCCAGGTCGGCGAACGCCCTCAAGGTCTCGGGGCCGACGACCCCGTCGACGGTCAGCCCGACCCCACGCTGGAAACGTCGTACGGCCTTCTCGGTGTTGGCACCAAACACACCATCGACCCGATCGGGGCTGAAACCGAGGGCCAGTAGACGCTGTTGGAGCTCGACGACATCATCGCCCTGCAACAAATGGCCTGGCGTATGAGAGAGGAGGCGGTCACCCAGAGCCCAGCGGGCACCGTCAAGGACGATGTATGTCTGCGGTCCGACCACACCGTCGACCAGCAGACCCCGCCGCTGCTGGAATGCTCGCACGGCATGAGCCACCGCGGCGTCGTAGACGTCAGAGACCTGGCTCGCAGAGTCCGAGGCGTCAACCGCGTCAACCGGCTCCGTCGTCGGCCCGGTGAGGTCCCTGGAGGCCTGCAACAGAGCTCGGATGGAGCGCACAGCCGCCCCTTCGTCGCCGAGGCGGTACAACGCAGCGGGCTGGTCCGTCATACCTGCCCTTCCCCCTCGGAACCGTCACCGATGACGGCAAGAGTCGAGCCTAATAGCAATGCGAGGTGGCGCGCAGCCCGCCTTGGCGGTTGCCCGCCACC
>JAYSQH010000322.1:0-2054 GCA_043721655.1 Phycicoccus sp.
GCGTTGCGCGAGTATGTCGTCGGGACCTCGATGGCACGGTTCGCGCAACGCGAGGGACTGGCGTTTAAGACCTGGCGGATGCGCCCTGGGGAGTGGTTCGAGGGGACCTACGTGTGGGACGCGCGGACGGCCCGTGATTCGTTCGCCGAGTCGTTCGGTGCCGAGGCTGCCGAGTCGCCGGGGAGCCTGCTGGTCGGTTCGCCACCGCTGTGGATCGAGCCGTTCGAGGTCGTCGCGATCGTCGAAGGACCCGAAGGATTCCGAGAGGGCGCCGGGCCGGGCGACTAGCGCTTGACCGCGGCCAGGAGACCATCGCCCACAGGCAGCAGAGCAGGAAGCAGCGACTCGTTGTCGCGCAGCGCCTTGCCCACATCTCGCAGAACGGTCGTGATCTCGTCGCGGGTGGCAGGGTCGGCGATTTTGTCGTGCCAGAGCATGTTGTCCAGGGCAAGGACGCCTCCGGAGCGGAGCAGGCGAAGGGCCTGCTCGACATACTGCGGGTACTCCGCTTTGTCGCCGTCGATCACGACCATGTCGTATGCCGCATCGGTCAGGCGGGGTAGCACGTCCAGGGCCCGCCCGGTGATGACGCGGGTGCGCTGTGGCGCGATGCCGGCGGCTGCATAGGCCTCTTTGGCCGCCCTCTGGTGCTCGGCTTCGACGTCGATCGTCGTCAGGATTCCGTCCTGCGGCATTCCGGCCAGGAGCCACAGGCCGGACACGCCGGCGCCGGTGCCGACCTCGACCACCGCCTTGGCGCTGGACGCAGCCGCGAGCAGGCGCAACGCTGCGCCGGTGCCCGGTAGGACGGGCATACAGCCCAGCTCTTCACCGCGCAGTCGGGCCGCTTCGATGACCTCGGTCTCCGCGATGAACTCCTCGGAGTAAGCCCAGCTGGCCGGTTTCTGTGCGCTCATGGGCGCAACCCTACTGCTCCGCGTGCTCGGTCGGACGATGGTGGATGAGTGTGGCGTCACCTGCATATCGCGACCCGCGGGCGCGCCCAGCAAACTCTCAGGTTGGTCCGGAAACATGTGGGTATGCCCCTCACCACCAATGACCGCGCTGACGCCCACGCAGCCGTCGAGCCGACCAGCGCCACAGCGCAGCCGTGGGTCCCGCCGACCTGGGAAGAGGTCGTCGCCCAGCACTCCGCCAAGGTCTACCGTCTGGCCTACCGTCTCACCGGCAACGTGCATGATGCCGAGGACCTGACCCACGACGTCTTCATCCGGGTATTCCGGTCGCTGCACTCCTACCAGCCCGGCACGTTCGAGGGATGGCTGCACCGCATCACGACGAACGTATTCCTGGACAAGATGCGTCGCAAACAGCGGATCCGGTTCGACCTTCTCTCGGACGACGCCGCGGCCCGCCTGCCCAGTCGCGAGATCGGCCCCGAACAGCACTACTCCGACACTCATTTCGATGACGACGTCCAGCGCGCTCTTGACGCCCTGACTCCGGACTTTCGCGCCGCTGTCGTCCTGTGCGACATCGAGGGACTGTCGTATGAGGAGATCGCGACCACCCTGGGCATCAAGCTCGGCACGGTTCGTTCGCGCATTCACCGGGGCCGGGCCCAGCTGCGTGAGGCTCTCGCGCATCGCGCCCCCGGTCCGAGCAGGACGATCTCGCCGACCCGTGCCCGTCGGGGTTTTGCGCTGGGACGGGTAGTTCCGGGGTCCCGGTGAGCAGAGTCCGCCGCTCCCGCACCGGTGTCGCGTCGCAGCACCTCGGGCAGACGCTCAGTATGTATGCCGATCGCAGCCTCCCCGCCTCAGCGCTCCTTGCCTGCGACCGGCACGTCTCGATCTGTCCTGGTTGCCGCGCGGCTGCCGAGGCCGAGGGCCGGATGCTGAGATCCCTGCGCAGCTCAGTGACTCCAGGACTCTCGCACCGGCTCGAGTCTGCGTTGCTGGGCCTCGCCGCTGACTCGACGCCACCGATGGTGACTGGCGGGCCTTCTCCGATTGCGGTCATGGCACGTTCGGCGCCTGCGATGTACCACTCCCCCCTGCGGGCGGCAATGCTGGCGGGCCTGGTCGCTGGCG
>JAYSQH010000323.1:0-4155 GCA_043721655.1 Phycicoccus sp.
CCGACCGTTCCTGTCACATCGGCAGCGTCGCCTGCGACTGATGGGAGCTGGCTCGCGATCGCCTCGAGGAGCGTCCTCATCAGGTGGGTGGCCAGTTTCAGCGCCGCGGCGGGGGTCCCCACGGGGAAGGGCAGGGCATAGCCCAGGGGTATCGGCTTGGCCGCCGAACCCGCCAGACCCTCGAGCTCGGAGGCGGTCGTCCTGAGCGCGCCCAAGGTCTTGGCCGCCGTGCTGCGATGCCGCGCGTCGGCTTGGGCGGCTACCACCTCGAAGCCATAGACAGCAGAGCGGACCGCATCAAGCTGTACGGCGGCGACCTCGCCCACCGGGCCGGGGAGAGTGCCACCCGGCCATAGCTGGCCACCCAGCAGCTGCACGGCGGCGGCCCGCTGCGCGGTCATGGACCCGATCAGCGCCACCTGATCCCTGGAGATCCCGGTCAGGTCCGACAGGGCCGGTGCAGAGGACCCTTCGGCCTCGGCGGCGATGAGCTCGCTCAGACCGGACGGCAACAAGGCAGGGGCCGGGGTCACGCCGCCAGCCGTTCCCGTGGCGGTGGGCGTTGCCGTCGGTCTAGCCGTGATATCGGTCGGCGGCACCCCACCGGCACGGAGTACTGACTCAAGGACACCGGCCTGCACCCTGTGCACGTTCGCCAGCAGCACGGTCAGCGGAGTCGATGTGCTTTCCAGCCCGGCAGCCATCTCCTGGAGCCGCACGGCATCTAGGTGCGCCCGCAGCAGCGCCTGCTCGTCGGGCATCGGCTCCCTGGTTGGTAGATACGTTGGCAGATGCGGAGTCCGCGGCTTGTCACTTTCCAGTCGCACCCGGCACCCCGCGAGCGTCGTCACGGACCCCACCAACAGCGCAGCCAGGAGCGACCTGCGGGACCAGACGTACGGC
Source organism: Phycicoccus sp. (assembly GCA_043721655.1). Classification (GTDB taxonomy): domain Bacteria; phylum Actinomycetota; class Actinomycetes; order Actinomycetales; family Dermatophilaceae; genus UBA4719. Next base: position 904 of record JAYSQH010000323.1, read on the forward strand.
ATTCCGTCCTTCGGGGGCATGGGCTCGATGATGGCATGACCGTGATCGGTGGCTGTGGGCACCGCGTTCGCGCCGATACACTGGCGTCGACGACCACCGCGGGCACAGGCGCGCGAGGTGGCGGCATTCGAGAAGAGCAGGAAAGAGGAGGCGGCAGTTGAGCATTCAGGAACATGTTCGCCACGTCCTGCTCGATCTCCACGGCACGGCTGAGCGCCTGGGGCCGATCGGTGAGCTCGGGCTCATCATCGAGGACGTCGCGGTCACGCCCGCCGGCAAGCGCCGACTGGTCCGGATCTGGCTCGACCGTGATCTCTCCGGTCTCGACCCTGCCGACGACTCCAGCCCGGTCGACCCGCTCTCGCTCGACGAGGTCGCCGAAGCCACCCGCGCCATCAGCATCGCGCTGGACGCCTCGGACGCGACCGGCGACGCGCCATACGTCCTCGAGGTCGGGTCACCCGGCGTTGACCGCCCGCTCGTTGAGCCGCGCCACTTCCGGCGCAACGTCACGCGGCTGGTGGAGATCCGGCGCCGCGGAGACGCCGAGGCCGATCTCATAGTCGGCCGCCTGGTCGCCGCAGGGCCCGTCGAGGCCACGTTGCTCGTCGCAGCGACCAAGAAGGAACCAGAGACCGAGGTGCGCATCCCGTATGCCGATGTCGCGCGCGCCCAGGTGCAGGTCGAGTTCGCCCGCACCACCACAGAAGAGGACAGCTGATGGATATCGACCTGGCGGCGTTGCGCAGCCTTGAACGTGAACGGGATATCTCCCTCAACGTCATCATTCCGGCGATCGAGCTGGCAATGCTTGTGGCCTATCACCGCACCGACGGCGCCCGGCGCCTAGCCCGCGTGGAGCTGGACCGCAAGACCGGTCACGTGATCGTGTGGGCCCGCGAAGAGGGCGTGGTCGACCCTGAGACCGAAGAGCGCTCCGAGCCCGGCCCCGAGTTTGACGACACCCCTGCCGGTTTCGGACGGATCGCGGCCTCGACGGCGCGCCAGGTCATCGTGCAGCGACTGCGTGACCTCGAGGACGAGGCGATCATGGGTGACTTCCATGGCCGCGAGGGCGACATCATCACGGGTGTCATCCAGCAGAGCAACGACCCGCGTTATGTGATGGTGGACTTCGGGGCGATTGAGGGTTCGCTGCCGTTGGCCGAGCAGGTTCCGGGGGAGAAGTACATCCACGGTCAGCGTCTGCGCTGTTATGTCGTGAGCGTCAAGCGTGGCCAGCGTGGGCCCCAGATCAGCCTGTCGCGCACCCACCCCAACCTGGTCCGCAAGCTGTTTGCCCTCGAGATCCCCGAGGTCGCGGACGGCACGGTCGAGATCGCAGCGCTGGCCCGTGAGGCCGGGCACCGCACCAAGGTCGCGGTGCAATCCAAGATCCCCGGTGTCAACGCCAAGGGCGCCTGCATCGGTCCGATGGGTGCACGGGTGAGGGCGATCATGACCGAGCTGCACGGCGAGAAGATCGACATCGTGGACTTCTCGGAGGACGCGCGGGCTTTTGTCGCATCCGCGCTCTCACCGTCGCGGGTCAACTCGGTCGAGATCGTCGATCCGGTCCTGCGCTCGGCGCGGGTCACCGTCCCCGACTACCAGCTCTCGCTGGCCATCGGCAAGGAGGGTCAGAACGCTCGTCTGGCCGCGAAGCTCACCGGCTGGCGTATCGACATCCGTTCCGATACCGCGCCCCCCGATGTTGATGGTACCCCTGAGGCTGATGCTGGCACGGACCGTGAGCACTAGGCAGTAGAGTGGTGGAGACCGATCGGTTGCGACGGATCCGTCAGCGGTCAACCCAGCGCACGGCACGAACGTGTGTGGGGTGCCGTCGTCGCGATGATCGATCAGTATTGCTGCGAGTTGTCGCGGAGCAGAACGACACGGGTGAGCACATCGCCAGGGTTGTCCCCGATCCGCGTCTCCGGCTGCCAGGGCGTGGCGCTTGGCTGCACCCGACACCGGAGTGTCTCGATCTGGCGTTACGGCGAAAGGCATTCGGACGGGCCCTGCATGTCACGGTCCCGCTCGATCTGGCCGCCGTGATGGCATACGTCGAGGCCGATGAACAGCACATCGTCACAACTGGCGGCTCCACCCCGGAGCCGGCGGTTCAGCAGGTTCCTGAAAGCGAAGGCGGGTTTGACGCTGATGAGCACCCGATGAGTACTCACCGATGAGCAACACCCAGCACTAACGACGGTCCGCGCTTCATCTCTTGCCCGGGCCAAAGATGAGGAGAAACGTGGCTAAGGTCCGGGTCTACGAGCTCGCCAAAGAGCTCGGAGTCGAGAGCAAGATATTGCTCAACCATCTGAAAGAAAGCGGCGAGTTCGTCCGGTCGGCATCCTCGACCATCGAACCCCCAGTCGTCCGCAAGATTCGCGAGACGTTCCCCGCAGAGCTGGCTTCGGCCGCTGCTCCCGCTGCCGGCGCCAAGGCGACCGCGGCCTCTGCCACCAAGAAGTCGGCAGCCACACCTGACGTTGCCGCGGCCGCTGCTGTGACCACCCCAGCGGCTCCTGTTGCCCCGTCGGTCCAGGTTCCCCCGGCTCACGCGGCTGTCGTGAGCGCGCCCGAAGCCCCCTCGCGCCTGGGTGCTCCGACCCCCGGGCCCCAGCCTGCTTCTAGCCCGGTCTCCGACGTTTCCGAGATCACCGTGTCGAAGACTGCTGCTGCCAAGGCCGGCACCGCTGAGGCGCCTGCGGCCCGCGAAGGCGGCGACGCCAGCCGTCCAGGGCCCCGCCCCGGTGCTCCTCGCCCAGGCAACAACCCGTTTGCGCCGAGCCAGGGCATGCCCCGAAGCGACCGTGAGAGCCGCGAGGCCCGCGAGGCTCGTGAACCTCATGCCGAGCCCCGCGAGGGCGGCGCCGCGACGCCGGCCGCTCGTCCGGGCAACAACCCCTTTGCTCCCAGCCAGGGAATGCCGCGTCCGCAGGGTGGCCGTCCGGCTCCTGCCGGCGCCGGCGGACCGCGTCCGGGCGGACCTCGTCCCAACCCCGGAATGATGCCTGATCGTGCAGCTGTTGGCCGTCCGGGTGATCGCCCGGCTCGTGGCGGCGCGCCCGGTCGTCCCGGTGCGGGTGGCGGTTTCGTCGGTCGTCCCGGCGCCGGTGGCGCTCCCGGTGCGGGTGGCGGCTTTGCCGGTCGTCCCGGTGGTGGTGGCGGCGGTCGTCCCGGTGGACCCGGTGGCCGTGGCGGCACCCAGGGTGCCTTCGGACGCGGTGGCGGTCGCCC
>JAYSQH010000324.1:0-12491 GCA_043721655.1 Phycicoccus sp.
GGTCATAGCCCACCTGTCAGGGTCTGTCCGTGGCCGAGGATGTAGTAGACGCGCGGGTTGGTCCCGAGCTCCTCCTTGTACCGCACCGCGTCGTTCGCCCGCAGGAACTCCGAGAGCACGACCGTGGTGCCCTGGCTGTTGACGGCGGTGTCGGTGACGAGGTCGCCGATGTAGAGCACCCCCATCGGGCACCCGGATACGCAGGCGGGTAGCTCACCGTGTGGCAGCCGGTCGGCGCAGAACACGCACTTGGCGACGGTGCCCTTCTGCGGCACCGGCATCTGCGGTGAGTCGGCCATGGGCATCCGCTTCTGGGGGAGCGGGTCGGTCCAGTTGAAGTAGCGCGCCTCGTAGGGGCAGGCAGCCATGCAGGCCCGGGACCCGATACAGGCGTCCGTCTCGACCAGGACGAGCCCCTCATCGGTGCGCACATTCGCGCCGACCGGGCAGATGTACATGCACGGAGGGTCTTCGCACATCATGCAGGGTCGCGGCATGTGGAAAGTCCCACCGGCGGCGTCCTTCATGTCATAGACGTCGATCCAGGTCTGCTCCTCACGGAGCTGGTGACGCTGCTGGCAGGACTTCGTGCAGCCCTTGCAACCGTCGCAGGTGCGCAGGTCTATGACCATGCACCAGGCGTGTTCGGCAACCGGCGCAGTGGGCTTGGCCGCCCCAGGCGCGATCGTCGTCCCGGTCGGTATGGTCGCTGCCTGCGCCTCGTCGCGGTAGCTGACCACGGCCAGGGCGCCACCAGCCGCTGTGACACCCAGTGTTCCCAGCAGGACGCGCCGGCTCAAGACCTGGCGCTCCTTGAGGGTGGCTTCCGGGGAGGGGACTGCGTGCCCCTCCTCCGGGTGCGTCGTACGGTCCTGCATGGCGTCCTGCCTTTCAGTCGTTCCTGGGTCGTGCGTCTCTACCTACTGCTGTCGTCAGGAGACGACTACGTTGCCCTGCATCCAGTTCTTGGTCGCCATCGAGCCACCCATTCCCTTGGGGTCGCCGCCACAGGGGGTGAAGCAGCGCCAGGTGAAGGTGCCGGACTTGTCGACCTTGAACGTGAACACCGTGGTCGAGAACTTGCCTTCGGGAGCCTTCGCGAGCGGGACGTTGATCCCGAGGTCGGGGATGCTGAAGGTGTGCGCAATGTTCTCGTTGGAGACGGTGGTCGCGGCGGCGCCGTCAAGGGTCATCGTGCCGCCAGCAACGGCGTTGTATGGCGATCCGGCCGGCAGTGCGGTGGGGGCACTGTCGTACTCCTTGATGGTGAGCACCACGGTGTCGCCCTTGGCGAAGGTCATGTCGCTGGGGGCCATGGCCGGCCAGTGCTCCTTGCTGGTGAAGGTCCCGACCGGGCCCTTGCTAGCGTCGGTCTTGCCGATCATGTCGATGTTGACGGTCTTCGGGGCGACTGCTGCCGTCGTGGCGCCGCCGGCTGCAGGGGTGCCTGCGCTGGTAGCGCCACAGGCCGATGCGGTGACCGCAACGGCTCCCGCGATGAGCCCGACGCCGATCAGTCGCAGGTGCTTGGAATCGATGTGGTTCACGGTCATCACTCTTTCCGACTGAGGGTCAGCCGGTGATTGCGCCGGCCGGGAACGGTGACCTGATGGTGTGCGCAGGTGTTCCGATGCAAGCGTGGTCCGATCCGCAGGGTTGCCGGCACCGCGATCTCGCCCATCTTGCTATGGGTGGTTTCCGCCACACCTGGTAGATGACGACGCGTATCCTGAGGGGTATGGAGGCGTCCGTCATACGAGTGGTCGTGGTCGACGACCATGCCCTGCATCGCGACGGCACTCGCCAGATCCTCGAGGCGCACCCCGACATACAGGTGGTCGGTGACGCTGACTCCGGCGAGGTCGCTCTCGCCATGGTCAACCAGCTCCGACCTGGCGTGGTGCTGATGGACATCCGGCTACCGGGTATCAACGGCATCGAGGTCACTCGTCGGCTGACCCGGGACCATCCCGACGTTCGGGTGCTGATGGTGAGCGCGTACGACGAGGACGAGTACGTTCGCGGCGCACTGGAGGCAGGGGCTGCCGGGTACCTGCGCAAGACCGCCCCCGGCAAGGAGCTGGTCCAGGCGGTTCGTGCCGTTGCCGGTGGTGCGAGCGTGCTCCAGTCCGGTCTCACGGCCCGGCTGCTGATCTCGTCGCGCCAGCCGGAGCCGGGTGTGGCCGAGCTGACCGAGCGCGAGCTTGAGGTCCTGAGCCTGTTGGCGGAGGGCCTGCACAACCGGGAGCTCGCGGCACGGATGGGCATCAGCACCCGCACCGTGGACCGCCATTGCGACCACATCTACGCCAAGCTCGGTGTTGGTTCACGCACGGAGGCCGTCGTGCGGGCCATCTCGACCAAGTTGTTGACGGTCGGCGATGAGCACTGACTTCGCGCCCCATGCTCGAGGGCCTCGGGCGCTCGAGGCGTTCAGCAGGCTCCGGCCGCCGGTCACCGCAGGCCGGTTCTGGGTCGTGCAGGCCGGCGTCCTGCTCGTGGCGTTCCTGGACGAGGTCGTGGCCGACGTCATGGGTTTTCTCCCGCCGTTTGAGATCCCCAGATCGACGATCACCGGGCTGCTGCTCATCCCCGTCATCTATGCCGCACTGAACTTCGGAGTCCGTGGCGCCGTTGGCACGGCCTTGTGGGCGACCGCGCTGATGTTCCCCGACTGGCTTTTCATCTCAGGGGTGACGACCGCTAACGCCTGGGTTGAGATCGGGAACCTGTTCATCCTCAACGCGGTCGCGATCATCGTGGGACAGCGGGTAGAGCGCGAGGAACAGGCACGCCACCGGGCGGAGCAGGCCCTGCGAGCCAGTGAGGTCGCCGAGACGCGCTACCGCGCCCTGTTCGACGAGCAGCACGCGCCGGTGCTCGTCACCGACGCCGCGGGAGTGGTCACTGAGGCCAACGCCGCCGCCACATCCCTGCTCGGTCCAGATGCTCCCGGGCGTCTTCTATCGGACCTGGTCGGCACCCCGGTGACGGCCATCCTGGCCGCCACAGTCCCGCGTGTGCCGGTGGGGGATCGCGTGTTTGCACCTAAGGCACGGACCCTCGGGGTCGGCTCCGGCCAACGACTCGTCCAGATCGTGCTCGTCGACGTCACTGACGAGGAACGCCGAGCCGGCGAACAGCGGGCCTACGCCAGGCATCTGGTCACCGTTCAAGAGGACGAACGGCGACGGCTGGCCCAGGACCTGCATGACGACCCGGTTCAGACGCTGACCTATCTCGTGCGCATGCTGGAGATCCTCAGCGACGACCCGAGGCTGCCGGCAGATCTGGCTCCGCTGGTACGCCGTGACGGCGAGCTGGCCACAGGGGTGGTCGAAGTCCTGCGCAACGTCATCCACGGCCTGCGCCCACCGGTCCTCGACGACTTCGGGGCGGTGGCGGCTTTGCGCCAGCTGGTTACCGAAGTCCGCGACAGGCACGGGATCTCGGTCAGACTTCGGGTCACCGGGGACCAGGTCCGGCTGTCTGCTCAAAACGAGCTCACCGTCTACCGAGTGGCCCAGGAGGCGCTGAGCAACGTCGTGCGTCACGCGAAAGCCACGCACACCCGGGTGGACCTTCACTTCGGTCAGCAAGTGGTACTCACCGTGACCGATGACGGCTGCGGCATCCCGGCATCCGGCATCACGCCGCAGAGTCCGGGCGGCCACCTGGGACTGATCGGCATGCGCGAGAGGGTCAATCTGGTCGGTGGCAGCCTCGAGGTGCGTGCGCACACCCCGCACGGCACTCTGGTTCGGGCTACGGTGGCGGCTGGGACCTAGCGGGGCGCCATACGGGCCTTGAGCATGTCGCGCTTGTCCTCGAAACGCAGCGCCTGCTTCTCCAGAGTCTCCATGAACTCGGACAGCTCCGTCCGCGCGGCCTCTCCTTCAGCGGACAGGCCCTCGATCTCGTCGACCCCCCAGAACCGCAGCACCGGCGCGACGACCTCGTCCTTGTGCAGGCGCAGATCGTAGATCCCCTCGACGGCCATCTCGACGGCCTTGCGCTGGAAACCGGGGAGGTTGGCGCCGGGCATCTGGAAGTTCTTGACGACATCCAGGATGGCGACCATGGCCTGGTCCGGCGCGATCTTCAGGGCGGCGTCCATCAGGTTGCGGTAGAAGATCATGTGCAGGTTCTCGTCGGCCGCGATGCGGGTGAGCAGGTTCTCGCACATCGGGTCGTTGGTGAACTTGCCGGTATTGCGATGGGAGACTCGCGTCGCCAGCTCCTGGAAGGACACATAGGCCAGCGAGCTCATCAGCTCGCCGGAGTGCGCGGACACGTATCCCTGAGACATGTGCGTCATCCGGAAGCGTTCCAGCGCAACGGGATCCACCAGACGCTTGACCAACATGTAGTCGCGCATCGCGATGGCGTGCCGCCCCTCTTCGGCGGTCCAGCGGTGCACCCACTCGCCCCACGCGTCGTCGCGCCCGAAGATCAGGGCGATCTCGTAGTGGTAGCTCGGGAGGTTGTCCTCGGTGAGCAGGTTGACGATCAAGGCCGAGCGCGCGACGTCCGAGACCCCGGAGTCCTGCTCGGTCCACTCGTCACCGCCCATCAGCCCGTCGAAGTTGCGGCCCTCGCTCCACGGCACGTACTCGTGGGGGAACCACTCCTTGGCGACCTTCTCGTGTCGGTTGAGCTCTCCGACCACGACCTGGTCCAGCTCGCGGAGCAGCTCGGTCTGGGTCAACGTGTTCGCCATGCTGGTTCCTCCTTAGGTTGGACTTACCTACGTTACCGTAACTTACGGCAACGTAGGTACATCCGCCACTCAGCAGGTCATGAGGAGGTTTGTCAGCTCACGAAGATGTCGGCACCAGGTAGGTGACGCTGGTGACCGGTTGGTGCCCCAGGCTGGCGCACACCCCGGCTCCCTCGGGGGTCGCCAAGGCGACGCAGGAGCGCGCTCCGCGTGCTGCCGCAGCCTCGTGCGCAGCCTGCAACAGACGCCGGCCGACCCCCAGCCGCCTGGCCGAGCGCAGGACCCCGGCATTGAAGACGACCGCCAGATCTTGTTCGATCTCCACGGTCAGGCACCCCACCGGGCGACCTTTGGCGAGGGCAACCAGATGCAGCCACTGAGGTTTGGCCACGAGGGGTTCGAGCAGGTCGGCGTATCCGCTGGAGATGCCGTGCGCCGTGGTGAAGATGGCGGCCCACGCCCGAAATCCGGACTCTTCGGTGGCCGACAGGACCTCGATGCCGCCCGTGTCCGGGGCCTTCGGCGCGGCGTCGTGCAGGTCCAGCCACATCGCGTGCTCGCTCCCGGAGACGGTCATTCCCCGAGCAGTCAGGTGGGGCATCAGCAGCTCGGCGCCCAGGTGGGACCAGACGCTGAACCGCCACGGCGTGTTGTACGTCGACATCACGGTCAGGCAGTTGTCGAGCTCCACTTCACCTTCGGGTCCGTGGAAGTCTCTGGCGTCATATCGGATGACCCCGTTGGCAAAGAGCAGTGGGGTCGCGCTCACGGTCCAGACGGCGTGGCCCGCCTCCTGGACCTCGCCGCCGGGAAGGAGGGGCACGAGCCGCGCATGCATGCTCGACACGGCCCTGTCGACGCGTTCAGCCCGGCTTGAGACCCGGCTTGCCAACTCCAGCACTCTTTCAGGCTAAGACGAGACTCACTTCTGACCATCCGCAAAATGATCGATCTTGTCGAGCTAAATGATGGCTCGAAATGCCTAGGTACCTCCCCGGTTCGAGCGGCCGTGACCCCCGTCTGGCAGCGGGTGCCCCTGCCGCGCCGATAAGGTCGCGCTCATGGCTCACTCTTTCGACATCGACACCGAGGCGGCGGGGCTCTGTGCCTTCGTCGATGCCTCTCCCTCGCCGTTCCACGCCTGCGCCGAGGCGGGGCGGAGGCTCGGGGCCGCCGGCTTCAGCCACCTCGCGGAGACCGAGGCGTTCCCTGTCGAGCCCGGCCGCCACTACCTGATCCGGGGCGGTTCGCTGATCGCATGGAGCACCGAGTCGGCCGGCGGTCCGACCACCCCGTTCCGCGTTGTCGGGGCCCACACGGACAGCCCGAACCTGCGCATCAAGCCTCAGCCCGATCTGTCCCGCGCCGGCTGGCAGCTGCTCGGCATCGAGCTCTATGGCGGCCTGTTGTTCAACTCGTGGCTCGATCGAGACCTTGGCCTGTCGGGTCGGGTGGCAGTCCGCGGCAGGGACGGCGTGGAGACCCGGCTGGTCGCCATCAACGACCCGGTACTGCGGGTGGCCCAGCTCGCGGTTCACCTGGACCGCGGTGCCAACCAGGGTCTGGTACTCAACCCGCAAGAGCACCTGACGCCTCTGTGGGGGGTCAGCACCGAGCCGGGGGACTTCCGCGGCTACCTCGGTGCTGCGGTCGGCGTCGACGGTGCCGATGTTCTCTCGTGGGACGTGATGACCCACGACTTGCAGCCAGCGCGCCGGATCGGCAGGGACCTCGACCTGATCGCCAGCCCGCGGCTGGACAACCTGGCGACGAGCTATGCAGGGGTGCAGGCATTGGTCGACGCGGTGAGCCGGCTTGCAGGTTCGGGGCTGGGCGAGGCGTCCTCCTCGCGGTCGGGGTCGCCGTCGAGCCCTTCCATGCCTGTCCTGGTCCTGTTCGACCACGAAGAGGCCGGCAGCCAGTCCGAGCGCGGCGCCATGTCGACCCTGCTGCCCTCGGTGCTCGAACGCATCGTGATCTCGCGCGGGGGCGGTCGCGAGGACTTCCACCGGGCCCTCGCCGGGACCCTCATTGCCTCCGGTGACATGGCCCACGCCACCCACCCGAACTACGTCGCGAAGCACGAGCCTCAGCACCAGATTGCGATCAACGGTGGCCCGGTGCTCAAGACCAACGTCAAGCTCCGTTACGCGACCGACTCTGTTGGCGCAGCCGCTTTCATCGTGGCCTGCGACCAGGCCGGTGTCCCCGTGCAACACTTCGTATCCCGCAACGACCTGCCCTGCGGCTCGACCGTCGGTCCAATGACGGCGGCGCTGACCGGTGCCACGACGGTGGACTTCGGCGCGCCAATGTTGTCGATGCACTCCGCCCGTGAGATGTGTGGTGCCACGGACCCAGCGATGTATGCCGGAGCGCTCGCCGCCTTCCTGGCCCCCGCCTGAGCTGCGCCCCCGCCTGAGCCCGCCCTGAACCAGTGACCTCGGGCGTATGACCTGCGGTACATGAGGTGTCCGGAATACCCCTTGCTGGTCTAACCTGCGAGCACCCGTCCGAACCACCGCTGCCGGAGGTCCTGCTGTGCCCAAGCTCGTTTACGACTTCGCTGAAGGCCACAAGGATCTCAAGGACCTGCTGGGGGGCAAGGGCGCGAACCTCGCGGAGATGACCCGGATGGGGCTTCCAGTCCCTCCGGGATTCATCATCACGACGGAAGCGTGCAAGGTCTACCTCGCCAGCGGCACCCAGCCGGCCGAGATGGAGGCCGAGGTCACCGAGCACCTCGCCGCACTCGAGAAGGCGATGGGCAAGACGCTCGGCCAGGGCGACGACCCGCTGCTGGTGTCGGTGCGCTCAGGTGCGAAGTTCTCGATGCCCGGGATGATGGACACCGTCCTGAACATCGGGCTCAACGACGAGTCGGTCCTGGGTCTGGCCAAGCAGTCGGACAACGAACGGTTCGCGTTCGACTCCTACCGCCGGTTGATCCAGATGTTCGGGAAGACCGTTCTCGGCATCGACGGTGACCTGTTCGAGGGTGCGCTCGATCGTCTCAAGGACACCAAGGGGGCATCGGCGACCGACCTCGACCTCGACGCCGACGACCTTCGGGCTCTGGTCGAGACCTACAAGGTGATCGTGCGTGAGCACACCGGCCGGGAGTTCCCGCAGCAGCCGCGCGAGCAGATGGACCTTGCGGTCCGTGCCGTCTTCGACTCGTGGAACGCCGACCGCGCAGTTCTCTATCGCCGTCAGGAACGCATCGCCTCCGACCTGGGGACCGCGGTCAACATCTGCTCCATGGTGTTCGGCAACGTGTCCTCCGACTCGGGCACCGGTGTGGCGTTCACCCGCGACCCGGCGTCCGGCGCCAAAGGCGTGTACGGCGACTACCTGCAGAACGCCCAGGGCGAGGATGTGGTCGCGGGGATCCGGAACACGCTGTCCCTGGCCGACCTCAAAGGCCTGGACACGAAGTCGTACGACGACCTGATGGCGATCATGGGCCAGCTCGAGGAGCACTACCGCGACCTGTGCGACATCGAGTTCACCATCGAGCGCAGCAAGCTGTGGATGCTGCAGACGCGAGTCGGCAAGCGGACCGCAGGGGCCGCTTTCCGCATTGCGACCCAGCTCATCGACGAGGGCCTGATCGACGAGGCCGAGGCGCTGCAGCGCGTGACCGGCGCCCAGCTGGCCCAGCTGATGTTCCCCGCCTTCGAGGAGAACGCGACGCGCGAACGCCTGGCCAAGGGCATGAACGCCTCGCCGGGTGCGGCCGTCGGCAAGGTTGTCTTCGACTCCTACACCGCGGTGAAGTGGTCGCGTTCGGGTGAGAAGGTCATCCTGGTCCGGCGCGAGACCAACCCCGACGACCTCAACGGCATGATCGCCGCGGAAGGCATCCTGACCAGCCGCGGCGGCAAGACCTCGCATGCTGCTGTCGTCGCCCGGGGCATGGGCAAGACCTGTGTCTGCGGTGCCGAAGAGCTCACCGTCGACACCAAGACCCGGCAGTTCTCGACGAAGGACGGACGGGTCTTTGAAGAGGGCACGGTCATCTCGATAGACGGTACGTCCGGCGAGGTGTTCCTCGGGGAGGTGCCGGTCGTCTCGTCGCCGGTGGTCTGCTACTTCGAAGGCCAGATCGACCCCGACTCGGCCGACGCGGACGAGCTCGTCAAGGCCGTTCACCGGATCATGCGCATCGCCGACGGCTGCCGCCGGATGGCTGTCCGTGCCAACGCTGACACCCCCGAGGACGCGGCCCGGGCCCGTCGCTTCGGCGCCCAGGGAATCGGCTTGTGCCGGACCGAGCACATGTTCCTCGGCGACCGGCGCCCGATGGTCGAGGCGCTGATCCTGGCCGACACGGACGAGGAACGCGATCGGGTCCTGGCCGAGCTGCTGCCGCTCCAGCGTGACGACTTTGCCGGCATCTTCGAGGCCATGGACGGCCTGCCGGTGACCATTCGCCTGCTCGACCCGCCGTTGCACGAGTTCCTTCCGGACATCACCGAGCTGTCGGTCCGGGTGGCCGTGGCCGAGGCCCGCGGCGAGGCAGGAGAGGGTGACCTCCGGTTGCTCCAGGCGGTGCACAAGCTTCATGAGCAGAACCCCATGCTCGGACTTCGCGGGGTGCGTCTCGGTCTGGTGATTCCGGGGCTGTTCGCCATGCAGGCGCAGGCGGTGCTCGAAGCGGCTGCGTTGCGGGTCAAGGCCGGCGGCGTGCCGCTGGCCGAGATCATGGTGCCGCTGGTCGGCGCCGTCCAGGAGCTGGAGAGCATCGCGGTCGAGATCGACGCCGTGGCCCACGAGGTCCGTACCGCCTCTGGCGTGCACCTGGACCACATGGTGGGGACCATGATCGAGCTCCCGCGGGCTGCCCTGACCGCGGGTTCGATCGCTGGGGCGGCCCAGTTCTTCTCCTTCGGCACCAACGACCTGACCCAGATGACGTGGGGCTTTTCTCGCGACGATGTCGAGGCGGCCTTCTTCCCGCACTACCTGGAGAAGGGCATCTTCGGCGTCTCACCGTTCGAGTCCCTCGACACCGAAGGCGTCGGGCGGCTGGTGAAGATCGCGGTCGAAGAGGGCCGCAAGGCCAGGCCCGGGCTCAAGGTCGGCGTCTGTGGCGAGCATGGTGGCGACCCCGACTCCGTGCACTTCTTCCACGATGTGGGCCTGGACTACGTGTCGTGCTCGCCATTCCGGGTGCCGGTTGCCCGGCTCGAGGCCGGTCGCGCCAACGGAGCCGGCGGCAGCGACTCCCGCTGACCCCCCGACCCATCCGAACACCGCGGCGGCACCGTTTTCGGACTCCAGAGGTCCCGAAACGGTGCCGCCGCGGTGTTCGGTCGGAGGTTGTCAGGTCGTCAGCAGGACCTTGCCGACGTTGGCGCTGGCCTCAAGCTCGCGATGGGCGTCGGCGGCCTGGGCCAGGGGGAAGGTTCGGTGCACTACCGGCCTCACCGTGCCGGCCTCGATCAGCGGCCAGACGTGCTCGCGTACAGCGGCCACGATGGCTGCCTTCTCCCCTGCCGGACGGCCGCGCAACGACGTCGCGATGACCGCGGCACACTTGCGCAGCAAGGCGTTGATGTCGAGCTCGGCCTTGACGCCGCCCTGCAGGCCGATGATGACCAACCGTCCGTTGACGGCCAGTGCGCTGACGTTGCGCGTGAGGTACTTCGCGCCAATGTTGTCCAGGATCACGTCGGCACCGTGGCCCTGCGTCGCGTCGGCCAGCACCTCGACGAAGTCCTGCTGGCGATAGTTGACCAGGATCTCGGCCCCCAGCGCCCGACAGGCCTCCAGCTTGTATGCCGTCCCTGCCGTCACAGCGACGCGGGCACCGACCGCGCAGGCCAGCTGGATCGCCATCGTCCCGATCCCGCTCGACCCACCGTGGATCAGAACCGTCTGGCCCGGCTGAAGGTTGGCGGTCATGAAGACGTTGGACCACACAGTGCAGGTGACTTCAGGTAGCGCTGCGGCGTCGACCAGGGAGACGCCCTCGGGCACCGGCAGCAGCAGCGTGGCTGGGACGGCCACCTGCTCGGCATACCCGCCTCCTGAGAGCAGCGCGCACACCTGATCACCCACTGCCCAGCTGGTCACATCGGCGCCGAGAGCGCTGATCGTGCCGCTGATCTCGAGGCCGGGGTACGTCGAAGAGCCCGGAGGTGGCGGGTAAAACCCCTGGCGTTGCATCAGATCCGCGCGGTTCACCCCGGCTGCGGCGACCTGGACGAGCACCTCGCCCGCGGCCATCTCGGGTGTGGGTACCTCGGTGAGAACGAGCGCGTCGGCGTTTCCGGGCGTGGGGATCGTGATGGCTTTCATGTCCCGACGATAAGCCGGGCCTGCTCGAGGGCTTCGGGGGTGTCCACGTCCAGAGTGGTCCGGGCGTCGCATGCCATGGTGCCGATCCGGAGGTCGTCGATGACGGCCATGAGTCTTGCGCCCCCCGGTTCGCGAGGGAGCGCGGCCCGCAGGGCCTTGCGGCGGTATGCCGCGAGCAACGGCTGGGTGCGTCCGTCCGGGTCGGATGCCAGCACGGCATCAAGCTCGGGCTGGGCTGTCAGCGTGTCGACCAGCGTCGACAGCGCAGCCGCTGCGAAGGGCATGTCTCCGCCGACCACGACACAGATCGCATTGCCGGTCTTCGAACCGGCGGTCTTCGAACCGGCGGGGTTCGCGGCATCGCGGCGTTCGAGGTGAGAGAGGGCGGCCGCGATACCGGCGACCGGTCCGCCGCCGGTCGGGGACTCGCGACACCACTGGACCAAACGCGTCGTGGCGCGTTCCTCCCCGACACAGACCACGGGCGAGTAGGCGGGCAACCGGTCGAGCAGATAGCCCATAACCGTTGTCCCGGCTAGGGATTCGCGAGTCTTGTCCACCCCGCCCAGACGATTCGAGGTGCCGCCGCACAGGATGATCACCGAGGTGGGCGTCCGCAAGGAAGGTGTTGGCGTTGGAGGCATCCTGGCTATCCTCCCGCGTAGGGCTCCATGGGTGGGCACGGCTGCCCGATGGCCGGCGCCAGTCGTTCGAAATGCCACCCCTCGTTGACGTATCGGCGGCAAAGGCCATAGCGGACCCCGTGCTTCTCGAGCCATGCTGCGGCCACAGGGGGGCCCACGTCGACGGCCATCCCCTTGACATGGGCGGACTCTGCGGGAGGCAGGACCCAACGGCGGGCCCTCACCGGCGAGCCGTACTTGGCGATTGCCAGGTCGTAGAGCCGCTGCTGCGTCGCGGCGCTGCGAAAGCCGGAGGTGACCTGTAGGTCCAGCCCTGCCGCCCGCGCTGCGATCTGAGCCTTACCGAGGGAACGGGACAGAGCTGGGTCGATGGGCCCGGCCTCGGACGGTTGCTGCGCCGGCGTCGCGGCGTCGATGACTGATGCAGCGCCCTGCTGGGGTGTGCTCGAGGTGGTGAGCGGCCGGACGCTCCCGGGGTCGTCAGCCAGGGCGCGATGGATCTGCAGGCCGGATGGCAGCAACACGGCGAGGGAGGCGACCCACAGCAGGACGGCGCGTCGTCTTTGCCGCTGGCGACGAGGGCTGCCCGCAAGGTAGACATATGAGGTAACGGGGCGGCTGGTGGCTCCGCCTGCCGCGCCCAGCCGGATGGCCCCGCTGGTGCTCATCGCACCCCCGACTGACTCCGCATGTTGCCCCCTTGCGACGGGCGTCGCGCCCTGCCGTGAAGCGAGGGTATACCCGGTATGTCTAAGCGGTCAACGGCAGGGAACACGGCCCGTCCAGACACCTCACACTCCGCCGATGCGGCGCGTCAGGTC
>JAYSQH010000325.1:0-2934 GCA_043721655.1 Phycicoccus sp.
TGCGCATCAGGGCTGGGCGATTCTGTGGATAACCGCGAGTGGACTTCGCCGGCGGCAAACGTGTGCTCGTGTTGCTCGGTGAGGACCTGACGTCTGGCGTTGCCGACAGCGATGTGAGCTTCATGGGCGAACTCACCGCGTAGGTTCCATCCGCGAACGGTCATCTCGCGTTGGGCTTGGTCGATGAGCTCGCGTCCGGCACCTTCCGGAAGCCGCATCGCTAGCGGCACGATCACGTCCAGGATGTGACGGATTCGTTCGCCGGGTTGGTCGACGCAGATCCGGACGAGTTCCCGGCCGGGTAGCGCAGGCCTGGGGGCGTCGGCGTTGACATCGGTGTTGACGTCGAGGCAGCCCCGTCGGTCGAAGGCCCGCAGTCCCGAATCGCCTTGGTGTTGCAGCCATTCGGCTGGATCGACCCCATCGGACAGCCGACTCACCAGAGCCGGGCGGCCACGTTCAACGCAGAGCGCTCGGAGCCAGCGGTCGGTGCCTTCACGTCCAGCGCGGTCGCCATCCAGGGCGATGACGGGCGGCTTGGAGTGCAGGGCCAGGACAGCATGTGCTTGCACGCCCGAGACGGTCACCCCACTTGTGGTGGCGGGCGCGAACATTGAGAGCTCGCCACTCCGAGCCGCGGCTGCGGCGATGGCGAGGGCGTCGATGGCGCCTTCGACGACCACGACGTTCGCGTCGCGGTCCAGGGAGTGTTGGGTTGGACGGTAGAGCGCGGTCGACTTGTCGAAGGCCGGGGTCCTTGTCGGGTTGCGGTACTTGGGCGCCTTGGGGTCGCCGGTGGTATCGCGGCCGATGAATCCGTCGATGCGTTCGCGGCCGGTCAGTACCGGGATGATCAGCCGGCCCCTGTAGGTGTCGATCAGCTCGCCGTTGCGGGACGGCTGGGCGAGGTCGAGGTCCAGCAGTTCGCTATCGCTGACCCCTTGACGGAGAAGTTGCCGGGTCAGCCCGCGCCATTCGGTTCTCGCGTAGCCAACGATCGGCTCGCCTCCCCTGGACGCGCACAACGGTCCGACGTCGATGCCACGTGCTTCGCGCAGGTAAGCCTCCGCGAGGCTGATGTTGGCTGGGGTCGTGAAGAACTCCCACGCGAGAAGGTTGATGGCGTGCGCCCGCTCAGGTGTGGTCGTGAGCTCAGGGGCGAGAGCCGGCCGTTGAACCTGTCGGGTCGCGGCCGGCGCCACGCCGTGGAACGCGGCGCCTTGCTCAAGGGCTTGAACGGCATCCACGAAGGAGAGGCCTGTGAACCGGTGGACATATTCGATGACGTCGCCGCCCGCGCCACACCCGAAGCAGTGGAAGCGATCGGTTACGCCGCCAACGGACAGCGATGCAGTGGAGTCGTCGTGGAACGGGCAACAGCCCATGAGCCCGTGCCCGCGCCGCGTCAGCTCGACACCACTTGCCGCCACAACGGCTTCGATCGGGTGACCGTGTCGAACTGCAGCAACGTCAAAGCGTCCCCGGCCGGCGAGCTTCACAGCTCGACCCCGGTGGCCAACTCAGTGGAGGTCTCGGCGGCCAGCGTGGGGGCCGGGAGGCTCTCGGCCAGCAGACCCGCGAACACCTCCACCGTGAGATGCGCATCGCTGGCCAGGGCGCGGCCCAGCGCAGCTTCGACCGCGGTCGTCGGGACATCGAGCGCCAACACCGCGTACTCGTCCCAGGTCCGGTCGTAGGCGTAGACCAGCCCCGTCGGGGAATCCACCGTGGCGAGGTGGTGGGAGACGCTCTGGTCATGTCGTGGTCCCCAGCGAATGCCGAGGATGGGGTCGACAACTAGCTGCACGGCATACCGGGCCGTGAAGGCGTGCCGACCTATCCAATCCAGTCGTCGAGGACCGACATCGGCTGAGCGGGTGGCCATGGAATCGGCTGAAAAACCTTGTCCACCATAGGGATTGGCCGCAGTGATGTCGCCGACGTTGCGTTCCTGGTACATGGTTGGCTGCCCTTCAGGCGAGACCCTCTCGCCCTGCCCCGGCTACCAGGTGCCGGGTACACGATGAGGTCCTGAGGTCAGCCGCCCACCGGTTACAGCAGCAAGATCAGGTGGCTCGGGGCAAATGGGAAGAAGCGTTTTGATCCAGACGTCCGTTTGGGCCCGCAAGAGCGACCGGCTGTTGTTCTCCTCAAGGACGTCTGGATTGACCTCTCACCCGAAGGGAGGACGTGACCGGATTCCAAGGAAGTTTCGCGGGTCTGCACAGTGCAGTCGGCTTGCACCAGCCGAACAGACTGGTGGGCTGTGGCCGAGACGCGACCCGCGCAGCCGCCGCGGACACACGTGCGATGTAGCGACAACAACCAGAGCGAGAAGTCGATCCGGGCCATTGATGCGTTTCCCGTACGACGCGCCCTTGCGGAAATCTTCACCGGGCGGGTGCTGCGGACACACTCTCTGGCGCACAGTGCCTGACCTGCAGCGTTCTCGTAGACCGTTCCGCCATCGGGACAGTGGACGGCCGACGAGACACAACTGCTCAAGGCTCGTAGCCGATGTGCGGGTGTCTAAACCGCGACAAACGGCCAAGCGCCGGGCGGCGGCGTCGGGATCTGGGTGCCAGCGAGCACCGTGGATCGCTGGCGGGGATGGTTTGCGCCCTAGGTGCATCCATTCGTCGTCGACCGGGACCTGCGTCATGCTGTGGGCCCTCGCGTGTCAATGAGCTTGTCCCTCGAGATGCAGGAGGGCTACCTCCTCCATGGCAACGAAACCCTGGAGCGAGTGATAGGCCTCAACCGATCCGAGTTCGACGCGTTGCCACCCGACGTACGCGCAGCCCCGATCCGTCACCAGGTCACGAGCGGCCGCCGACTAGTGCCGTCATTGCGCAGCCACACCGGAGAGCCACGCGTGGAACCCTGCCTGGGTTGCGTGGTCGTCCATCCTGAGGGCACCCTGCTGTTCGACAC
>JAYSQH010000326.1:0-2525 GCA_043721655.1 Phycicoccus sp.
CGGCCAGAAGTTGCGGTCGAAGCCGGTGAGGATGCCGAGCTGGGTGACGATCCGCTGCGTGACGAGGTCGACCAGGAGGAGGAGGTCGACCCCCTGGCCGGTCCGATGGCCGGTGCGCCGGATCGGGTGCTCGTCCACGTGGGCTAGAGCTCAGGACCGCAGCACGGCGTGCGATTTCAGGCGCGAGGCCGGTTGCCGGTAGTCTCATCAGGTTCGCCTCGTGATATCCACGTTGTTTGCCCTCGACCTCTGTCGGTGGTGCCTGACACGGTGTTTCGAGGTGGGACGCTGCAACCCTCCTGTCACGGATGTTCCGTGACCGCTCTAGACCGAAGGAGGTGGGTTATCAGCATGCGTCAGTACGAACTCATGATCATCCTCGACCCCGATCTCGAGGAACGCACGATCCAGCCCTCGCTCGACAAGTTCCTGTCTGTCATCACCAAGGATGGCGGCACCCTGGACAACGTCGACCTGTGGGGAAAACGCCGTCTGGCCTACGAAATCAAGAAGAAGTCCGAGGGCATCTATGCCGTCGTCACCTTCAACGCGGAGTCGGCCACGGCAAAGGAGCTGGACCGTCAGCTCGGCCTGAACGAATCCGTCCTGCGGACCAAGCTCCTGCGCCCTGGCGCCTGAACTCCCAATAAAGAGGACTCGATATGGCTGGCGACACCGTCATCACGATCATCGGCAATCTCACCGGCGACCCCGAGCTGCGGTTCACACCGTCGGGTGCTGCCGTTGCCAACTTCACCGTTGCCTCGACCCCGCGTCAGTTCGACCGGACGAGCAACGACTGGAAGGACGGCGAGACCCTGTTCATGCGTTGCTCGGTGTGGCGTGACGCGGCGGAGAACGTCGCCGAGTCGCTGCAGCGCGGCACCCGTGTGCTGGTCTCTGGCCGACTGAAGTCTCGTTCGTACGAGACCAAGGAAGGCGAGAAGCGCACGGTCGTCGAGATGGACGTGGACGAGGTCGGACCGTCGTTGAAGTACGCCACCGCAAAGGTCAACCGCACCCAGCGGGGCACCGGAGGCGGCGGGTTCAACGGTGGCGGTCAGGGCAATGCCGGCCAGAGCAATGGCGGTCAGGGCGGTAGTTCCGCGACTGGGGCTAGCGCTCAGGGTGCTGCTGCCGAAGACCCGTGGGCCACTGGTTCGGCTGCCCCCGCCAACACTGGTGGCGGCGCAGCGCCGGCCGGCCCTCAGGGCGGTTGGGGCAACGGCCCGTCATACGACGAGCCCCCCTTCTAGGTCTCTACCGCGTCGCCCGATCCTCGAGCGATCTCAGAGCAGCACATAAGAAACAAGTCAACAGAAAAGTCACGCCATCCCAGGGGCGAATCCCTGGGCTCCTCTCAAGATTGGAGAGCACCACGATGGCCAAGCCCGTAGTGCGCAAGCCCAAGAAGAAGGCCAACCCGCTCAAAGCGGCGAAGGTCGAGAACATCGACTACAAGGACACTGCGCTCCTGCGCAAGTTCATCTCCGACCGCGGCAAGATCCGCGCTCGTCGGGTGACCGGCGTGTCCGCCCAGGAGCAGCGTCTCATCGCCACGGCCGTCAAGAACGCCCGTGAGATGGCCCTGCTGCCCTACTCCAGCTCGGCTCGCTGAGCTAGCTGACCGCTGAGCTAGCTGACCGAGAAGGAGAAGCACAATGAAGGTTATTTTGACTCACGAGGTCACCGGCCTCGGCACGGCAGGTGATGTGGTCGACGTCAAGGACGGCTACGCCCGCAACTTCCTGCTGCGTCGGGGTCTGGCCACTGGCTGGACCAAGGGCGTCGAGAAGCAGGTTGCCGCCATCCAGAAGGGCCGCGAGGTCCGAGAGATCCAGTCCCTGGATGAGGCAAAGGGTCTCAGGGGCCAGCTCGAGGCCAAGCCGGTCAAGGTGGTCGCCAAGGCGGGTAAGTCCGGTCGCCTCTTCGGCGCCGTGACCCCGGGCGATATCGCCGACGCCGTCAAGGCTTCTGGTGGCCCCCAGCTCGACCGTCGCAAGATCGAGCTCTCGGGTTCGATCAAGTCGACCGGCGCGTTCGAGGCGCTCGTTCGCCTGCACCCCGAGGTGCAGGCCACGATCAAGCTGGACGTCGTCGCAAGCTGACGCTGCACGAAGCACGTCGCTCAGGGGCGCGGATCCTCACCGGGTCCGCGCCCTTGAGCATGCCCTTTGGCGCGTGGTTTGCCTTGGCCACCAGAACGATGTGGGCGCGGATGGGGTGTTGGTTCGGCGGTCCCAGCGCAAAAAAACGTGCTCTTCGGGGTATCGCAGCACGAGTTGCCGGCGTACCGTTAAATCTGCAATAGCAGTAATCACCCGATCGACGTAGTTCCCACCCCGGAGGTTGACCATGTTCGACACCGCACGCAAGACCTCCGCGAGGTTCGGTCGGCCCGCGAAACTGGTTCTTACCATCGTCGCCGCCTTCACCCTGCTTACCGGCGGAGCCGCTCTCGCCGACGAGTCGACGTCGGCAGGTACTCAGGACAGCCAGGCATCGGCAGCCGAGTCATTGCTGCA
>JAYSQH010000327.1:0-3861 GCA_043721655.1 Phycicoccus sp.
ATGTCGGCCGTCCACCTCTCCCACGGCCGGCTGGACCCACCGGGCCCGCTGGTCCGCTCGGAGGTCGCGATCATCTGTGGAATCGCCGTGGCGACGCTCGGGGCCGGCCCCGCGGGCGACCCATCCAGCGACCACGGGTCCGCAGGGCGCATCGACTGGCAGGGGATGGCCGCCGACTACGGCGTCATCCGCCGGCACATCGCGCACGTCGTACCTGGCTGCGAGGCGTACGACGAGAAAGTCCACCGGCCGGGAGGTTTCGTCCTCCCGCACCCCCCGCGGGATTCCCGTACCTTCGAGACCGAGTCCACCAAGGCGGTCTTCAGCGTGAGCCCGCTGGAGGTTCTCGACGTCCCCGAAGGGCACCTGCTGCTCCAGTCGCTGCGCAGTCACGACCAGTTCAACACCACGATCTACGGGCACGACGACCGCTACCGGGGGCTCTCGGGGGGCCGGGACATCGTCATGGTCCATCCCGCGGACCTCGCCGCACTCGACCTGGACCCCGATCAGCTGGTCGACGTCGTCGCACCGTGGTCGGACGGTTCGGTACGGGTCGTCTCGGGCTTCCGCGTCGTCGCCTACCCGACCCCGCGGGGGTGCGTCGCGGCGTACTACCCGGAGGTGAACCCGCTCATCGCCCTCGACTCGACTGCACGAGGCAGCAACTGCCCCACCTCCAAGTCGGTGGTGGTACGACTGGTTCCGGCCGGAACCGGCGGCGAACACATCCACGTGACTGGCCTGGGGCTCGGTGAGGACGACGAGCACCGGAGCAAGGTCGAGCCGTCACACCTCAGCTGAGGGCGGCGGGATGTAGGCAGAGGGCGGCTAGAGTCGCCTCCGTGCCCCGACCTTCACGTAAAGCCGCGTCGTCGTCGCGGACCCGCGTCCTCACGATGGGGTGGTGGGTGCGCGACAAGAACGGAGAGTTGACGCTGGCCCAGTGGCCAAACCCGGCTCTGGCGGTGTGGCTGGTTGCGGTCGTCGTCGGGTGGACTGGGGTGTTGGCGACGGCTCATAGTGCAACCCTGGCGGATGTCGGCCGGGGCGCGCTCATCGTCTGGGCTCTGGACGAGTTGGTCCGGGGCGCAAGCCCTGCCCGGAGGCTCCTGGGCGCTGTGATACTCGCAGGGCAGCTCGTCCGCCTGTCCGCCTAGCCGCGATACCAGCCATGTGCAGCGGCGTATCGAGGTGGTGCACCGTGGGGTATCCAAGCACACGCATTCCAAGACATCCTCGAAACGGAGGCAACCGGTGGGCGAAGAATCAGCGGAGAACGCCGAACAGCGTCACTTTGGCAGTCGAGTCCTTCACGCCCTGGACCGGTGGGCGGCCAAGCCCACGCTTGCCCTCGGCGTTGTCACAGCCGACGCGGTGTGGCTCATCTTCAGCGCCCTGTTCGCGTTTCCAGCCCGGCTGGAATCGGTCTTCCAAACTTTTGCGGCAGGAACGACCCTGGCCATGGTGTTCGTCATCCAACACACGCAGGCCCGTGAGCAGGCGGTCACGCAGCGCAAGCTCGATGAGATCCTCCGGGCGTCGCCAGAAGCGGACAACTCGATGATCACTTTGGAGGAGGCCCCGGACAAGGAGCTGAAAGCGGCAGCTGACACCCACCGTGACGCGCGGCGTGACGCGCGTCATGAGCCCCGGAACGACACCTGATCCCGACGCACCTCCACTCGTGTGGGCGGCACGAGAAAACCGAGACATGCTTGGTCTTCCGGCTGTGGGCTATGCGGTGCGCCGACTCTCCAGCCGCTGTTCCAGGTCGTGCATCACGATCGCGGCCAGATCTTCGAGCGTCTTGACCTCGTGGTCGCTCAGGGTGCGCGGCTCGCGGTCCAGAATGCACAAGGTGCCCAAGTTGTAACCGTCACTGGTGCGCAACGGGACACCCGCGTAGAACTGCAGACCGAGCTCGCCGGCGACCAACGGGTTGGACAGGGCGCGCGGGTCCGACATGGCGTCTTGGATGATCCACGGGTCGTCTTGGAGAATGGCCGACGCGCACAGGCCCGGGTCCCTGTCGACTTGGCTGATCTCAACACCGTGGTGGGACTTGAACCAGATGCGGTCGTGGTCCACCACGCTGACAATCGCTATCGGGACGGCGAAGATGCGTGCGGCCAGGGCCGTGATCCTGTCGAAGGCGCCATCGGGCGGGGTGTCCAGGATCTGGTAGCGGCGTACAGCCTCCATCCTGCCCACTTCATCGAGGGGCAGAACCAACGCATCCGCCGGGCTGGGGCCCTCCTCTGAGACGGTGATCTCATGCAGTGCCATGGCTGTCTCACGGGCAGACGGCCGGGCATCGGGGTCGGTCGCCGTCATCGCCGTGAGCAGCCGGATCCACTGCGGATCGAGCCGGGCGGGGATATCCGGGGCCCGCAGCAACCGCCCGAGCGCACTGGGCAACGGGTCACCGGGATATGAAACCACCCCGGTGAGGCATTCCAGCAGGACCAGACCCAGGGAGTAGATATCGCTGGGCGGGCCAAGTGGCTCGCCCTTGGCCTGTTCCGGGCTGACGTAGGCAGCCGTGCCGATGAACGTGCCGTCACCGGCCTGTGGTGCCTTGACCATCACGGCGATGCCGAAGTCAGTCAGCTTGGCGCGCACCCTGGCCGCGTCATTGCGGTGGTCGAGCATCATGATGTTCGCCGGCTTGACGTCGCGGTGGATGACACCGTTCTCGTGGACGTAGGCCAACGCGTCCGCCATGTCATAGCCGATGTGCCCAACATCAAGGGGTGGGAACGGTCCGCGGGATAGCCGGTCGCGAAGGTTTGGGCCCAGGATGAGCTCCATGACCAGGTAGATCTGCGGCCGCTGCGTGCCCAGCAACACCGAACCGGCATCGAACAGCGAGACAAGGCTGGGGTGATTCAGGCGCGCAAGCACCTTGACTTCATCCTTGTCGCGGCGCAGATCGTCAGCATCCACCGGCGGGGTCGAAATGAGCTTGACGGCGACGTCCCGGCCCAAGTCCTCGTCCCTGGCGCGGTGCACCGTGCCCATCGAACCCCGCCCGATCTCCTCGAGGAGACGATATCGGCCGTCCAGAAGGACATCCGTTGAGCCGTTGACCGATCCATTTGACACGTGGGTTCCACTTTCTCGCTCCGCCAGCGTACAGGGCCGCGAACGAAGCGGGGCCTTCGCAAACTGTGCCAATCATTCGGCAGGTGATGGCGCCTCCTCCACCATTGAATTCGTGGAGATAACGCGGATATCCTGGACCGCATCAGGCAATAGCTCGGAGAACCACTTGGTTGTTCGCGCCGGGATAAGAGGAGACGTGCATGATCGTTCTTGGAGTCATACTTCTCATCGTTGGGCTGGTCGCCAAGATTCCTGTTCTGGTGACCATCGGCGTCATCCTGCTGGTGATCGGCGCGGTCCTGGCGATCCTCGGCGGCATGGGACGCGCTGTCGGTGGCCGCAAGCACTACTACTGATGGAGAAAGGAACCCCGCAATGGGTTGGCTGGACAAACTGAGGAACAAGAAGGACGAAGCCGCGGGCGCTGCCAAAGAGCAGGCTGGCAAGGCGACGAATGACGAGGGGATGGAACGCGAAGGCAAGATCGACCAGACCAAGAGCAACCTCAAACAGGCCGGGGAGAACGTCAAAGACGCCTTCAAGGACTAATGGATAATGTCCGGAGTGGGCAAAGCTACCCCGCTGCACGCCCTCTGCGTGTGACAACGCCCCCTCCAGGTCGCGGCCGTCCTCCGCTGATCAACCGACGTACGGACGTTCTCGCCTGAGCTCGTCACGTGCGATCGAACGGCGGTGGACGGCGTCGGGCCCGTCTGCGATGCGCAGGCTCCGGGCCCAGACATAGAAGTATGC
>JAYSQH010000328.1:0-2839 GCA_043721655.1 Phycicoccus sp.
CTGTACCGATATTGTCGCGCCAGGGACAGTGGGCAGAGCTATGACGTGTGGTCATAATCACGTGCGAACGCTTGAAAGCCCCTTTTGGGACCAGCTTCCCCGGGCCTATGCTTCGGCCCATCGAATACCCGCACGGGTATTCGGATAGGCTCGAGTGATCCGCCGTTCATGATCTTCCAGCGAGACGAGGACAAGCCATGACCGTCAGTGCCTCCAGCAGAGCACACGGCGCGGTGTGGCTCTTCCCCCCGGGACGAGGAGTCACTGGCTATCGTCATGGTCGGCAAACCGTTGATACGTGTGCAGGGGTGAGCGCGGCAGCGCTGGAGCGCGCGCTCGCACACGGTTCATTCCAACGCAGCCGTACCCGTGCCAACACCTCGAGCGCCAACACAGCCCCACCCATGCTGCACGGGCAGCATGACCGACCCGGTCTTCGGTTCGGTCACAATCCGTCACCTAGCGCCAAGGAGAGACCGTGACCGAGTTCGAATGCCTCAGCGCGACGGTTGGTCTGCTGTTCGCCACCTTCGGGATCATCTTCTTCGTCATCATGCTGGTCTGCCGGATCGGCGACACCGTCGCTGGAAACAACGTCCAGTACATCATGGGCAACTTCGACGACGAGCTTCGAGAGCTGCTCGACCCAGTCGTGAGTCAGCCCCACCAGGGACCCGGCGGTGGTTCGACCGCGTTGACCACCTGAGGTTGTACACGACGAGTCCACCCGCGCCGGGTGGTAAAACGGTGTAACTGGCGTGATCCAAGCGTCCGCGACCGGAGGTCGTGGCTGGCAAGGATCGAGGCCATGCCTCCGAGCCGCGGCGCCTGTCGTCGACACCGACTACGCAGACCCGTTCGAGGGGCGCGGGCCGCGGATGCTCGAAGGGTGCCCGGCGTGGTGCTGTTCCGTCTCACCGAAGGCGAGACAGGCGCTTGACCGGTCGCGGAACGCCGCCACCGTGAGGTTTGTCGGAAAGTGATGTTGTCGGAGTCGAAGCCAGCGCCGTCGACGCTGATGGTATCGACTGCCCTGAACCCTCCAGCCACTTGCCGCGACTTGATCTCAGAAATGAGTCCATGGGAATGACGTATCGAAACTGCCGTGGGCGTCGAGTGGCGTTCACTTTGGTGACCGTTGTGGCATTGAGCCTGGCGGTCTCGGCGTGCTCAGCGGCGGCGTCGAATCGGGCCCGCGCCCAGGGTGAGGCGGACCGTTTGGTGTCACTGGCTTCAGTGCCTTCAGGGTCGGTGGCGCTGCCCGCCGGTACTCCGGCGTTGGCCGGTCCCGCGGTGGGCTTTGCCAACGCAAGCTCGGTGGTCGACACCGTCCGCTTCTGGCGGGTGAAGATGTCGTACGCCGCGTCCCTGGCGTGGATTCGTGCGCACCCACCGGCGGGTCTGAGGCTGTCGGGAGGATCGAGCGGGAGTGGCCCAGCTGGGGCCACCTCGGCCGGGTTCAGCTACCGCGCCCCGGACAGCAATGCGTGGGTTCAGGCGCAGCTGGAGATCTCGCTGGCACCCCAAGGACCACACAGCACGACCTGGCGGGTCGACGGCGTCGCGCTCTGGCTCGATCCCGAGCCGCTGCGGGACAACCAGCCGGGACCACGGTTACGCGTGACCGTTGCGAAAGGGTGCCCGGCCTCGGACGGGCACGCGGTAGGGGTCAGCAACACCGGAGACGACCTGGATCAGTCACTGCTGCCGACCGAGGCACCCACTGCTGCGCTGACGTGCAGCTACTCCGGGGCCAACGGAAAGCCGTTCGCACTTGCCACGCGTCATCTCTTACCCCAAGCCAGTGCGCGCCATCTGGCAGCAGTTGCCCGACGGGTCTCGCTGTCACACGTCGACGGCGCCGTGACCCATTGCCCCAGTGGCGATGGCTCTGTCACCGTCCTGGCGTTTTCCTACCCCAGTCGCCCGGACGTTGACCTCTGGTATGCGCGGTCTGGCTGCCCGTTGGTGGGGAACGGCAAAGTCCTGGTCGGAACCTTCACCAGCCTCGAAGCCTTCGCGCTGGCAACCGTTGCGGCCGATCGCTAGCAGCTACTGGTCGGGGCCGATCGTGTCGGCGACATTGACAGATGGGCTGGGTTCAGAGCCAGCAGCCCACGCGCTGTGGACGCTCCTCAACGAAAATCGTGTCAACAAGCTCGGCCGCGTCGATCAGCTCGACAACAAAGTCATTTGTCACGAAGTCCCCCAGAGCAGCGGTTCCGGACCCCCGAGGCTCGGCGCCAACGTCCGCACATCAGCGCGGACAGATCGCAAGGAACCTTGACCGGTTTTCTTTCATCCTCGGCGGAGAGCGGGCGGTATCGCAGAAGTGCCCGCGGAAGGGGCGACCAGTTGTGTCCCTTGTGGTCAGCGAAGCGCTCAACGAAGAGGCGAGTCTCCGCCAGGGCTGGTGTGCAAGAAGGTGCATGGATTGGCTTGCCTGCCCCTCCCAGGTTACGGACCGCGATGGTGCTCACCGTGCCGCCAGGCAGCGTCACCCGCAGGTGAACATCACTTCCGGGGTCGGACCCGCAGTAGGACGGCTCCCATCGCATCCCGGCCACCGCCGCTGCGCCCACCAGCAGGAACAGGTGCGCTGGCGCGGTGCATGAAAGCCGACACCCCCGCTCGGGGACGCTGCGCACGTTCAGCATCGCACCCGTGGACGACACGATGCCGATGACCGGGCGCCCAGACATCACACAGGCCGGGCCCTGGCTGACGGCGGTGATTCGCCCGATCAGGTCCCCACCGAAACGTCTGTGCGCCGCGTCTGTGCCGTATGCAACGGCTCCCGACTCCGCGTGTTCGGTTGGGCGTTTGCCGTGGCAGCCGG
>JAYSQH010000329.1:0-11614 GCA_043721655.1 Phycicoccus sp.
GTGATCGTCGGCTCGACGCCTCCGGTGCCATAACAGATCGGTCCTGGGGCGGCTCCCGCCGACTTGGGTCCGACCTTGAGGGTGCCCTCGCGGGAGATCCAGGCGATGGACCCGCCACCGGCGCCCACCGTCACCACGTCGATCATCGGGATCTTGGAGGGGTAGGTCCCGACCGTGCCCTCGGTGGTCAGCGTCGGCTCGCCCCCGAGAACGACGCTGACATCGGTCGAGGTGCCGCCGCCATCACAGGTGAGCACCTTGTCGAAGCCGGCACGTCCGCAGATCAGGGCCGCTCCCAACGCGCCGGCAGCAGGACCGGACAAGACCGTGGTGATCGGCTGGTGCACGACCTCGTCGGCCGAGAGCACGCCACCGTTGGACTTCATGATGTAGAAGGGGATCGACGCCCGGACCGGCTCTTGCCCGGCAGATCCCGGGCCGGTGAACTCGGCCAGGCGTGACTGGATGTTGGCCACGTAGCGCGAGACCATCGGCTTGACCGCCGCGTCGACCAGGGTGGTCATCGAGCGCTCGTACTCGCGGTACTCGCGCAGCACGTCGCTCGAGATGGAGACGACGACGCCCGGGTGCTCGCGCAGCAGGATCTCGCGCATCCGCAGCTCGTGCTCTGGGTTGGCATACGAGTGCAGGAAGCAGACCCCGATCGTCATGATCCCCTGGTCGCGGTACCACCTGGCAACGCGAACCGCACCCTCCTCGTCGAAGGGCCGGACCTGTTTGCCCTCGAAGTCGAACCGCCCCCCGACGGTCTTGACCCGATCGGCCGGGACGATGCGCGGCGGCTTGACCCAGAAGTAGGAGTTGCCGTAACCGTCCGGCACCGCCTGGCGGGCGATCTCCAGGATGAACTCATAGCCCTCGGTGGTGATGAAGCCGAGCTCGGGGATCTTGCCCTCGAGCAGCTGGTTAGTCGCCACCGTGGTGCCGTGACAGACCGCCGTGACATCTGCGCCCGTGGCCCCCAGCAGGTCGAGGACCTTGTGCATGCTGTTGATGAAGCCGTCCGCCGGGTTGGCCGGGGTGGAGGGCGTCTTGGTGGAGATCAGCTCACCGGAGTCCTCGTCGAAGGCAACGACGTCGGTGAAGGTGCCGCCGGTGTCGATGCCGATCCGGATCCGCCGGAGTGGCCGGGGCATGGATGTCATCCGATGTTCAGGTGGGGGAAGGACGAGGCGGCAGGGCGCTCGAGGTCGTCGTGATAGCGCCTGATCAGGTCGAGGTTGCGGTCGGCAAGGTGGTCGAAGCCCTGGCCCGCGTTGGAGCCCGGCGTCAGTGAGGCGAGTGCCTCTTCCGGGTCGAGCCGGGCGCTGACCCAGCCCTCCTGGGATGCCGCCTTGGCGGCGATGTGCGCGATCGGCGTGACGATGTGGGAGTTGCCGAAATACAGCTGGCCGGCCACGTCGGCGCCGGTTGCGTTAGCGCCGATGACGTAAACGTGGTTGTCATAGGCCCTTGCCCGAGACGTCAGCTCCCAGATGTCGGCGCTTCGCAGCAGTGCAGCCGGTCGGCAGATCACCTCGGCTCCCTGAACGGCCTGGATGCGAGACAGCTCCGGGTAGTCACCGTCGAAGCAGATGATCATGCCGATGGTGCCCAGCTCGGTGTCGACCACGCAGACCTCGTCGCCGGGGGTGACCCAGCCGCCACGAGAGCGGATTTCGGTGCTGTAGGGATGCGTCTTTCGGTAGACCCCGAGCAGCGAGCCGTCGGGGCCAATGAGGGCGCTGGCGTTGTAGACGACCCCACGTTCAGGGCCGCGCTCGTAGGTACCCACGCACACGTGCACGCCGAGCGCGGTGGCCGCAGCCTGGATCGGGGCGATGACCGGACCCGGCAGCACGGACACCAGGTCCCACAGCTCCTCGGGCGTGCAGCCGGGGGTGAAACCGGTTGTCGCCGTCTCCGGCAGCACGACCAGCTCGGCGCCGGTTGCCTCCACGCAACGGGTCAGCCACTCCACGCAGTTCTCGATGTTGGCCTTGACCACATCGGGGTTGAGCGGTCCCGCCACCGGAGCGGTCTGGACTGCGGCAGCCGTGAAGGCTCGCATGTCATCCCCTCCCTGCAACGATGCCGACGGCCACGCCGGCGAGCGCGATCGCCGCACCGGCCAGCGCGCCATAGAGGAAGTCCCTGCCCTGGAAGGGTGGGCGGCCCGCCGCGGCCCGCCCCGGATAGACGGCCGGTACTCCGAGTGCCCGGGCGGACGCTCCGGCGGGCACGAGCACGGTCTCCGGCATCTCACCGGGGGCCCGCAGCCCGGCGATGTCGGCGTCGACCGCGGCGAAGAACTGACCAGCCATCTTCTTGGCGACACCAGTCAGCATCCGCTGGCCGACGCCGCCGATCACGCCGCCCACGACCGCATCGGCGTCATAGGACAGGTCGGTCCCCCCTGTCGCGGAGTCGAGCAGGCTGATCTTGACGTCAGCGCCCACAGTGCCTGGCGCACCGGCACCGGCAGCCCTGAGAACGAAGAAGCCCGGGGGGTTACGCTCGGTGAGGGAGACGTTCCCCTCGTAGGTGCCCTTGATCGATGCCACTCCTGCCGTGACGGTCATCCGGTAGGCGTCGGGCCCCACCTCATGCAGCTCCTGACACCCCGGGATCGTGCGGGCCAGGACGGCCGGGTCGTTGAACGCGGCCCAGACCTGGTCGACCGGGGCGTTGAGTACGGCGGTGCCGGAGATCTTCATCAGGTTCCCTTGCGCTCAGTCGATTGTGGATTCGGACGCGTTCGAGGTTGTCCTGGAGCCTCGGCGCAGGCCGGGGATCAGACCATCGGCATGTTGTCGGCGCAGGTCCCACAGCTCGTCCGGCGAGATCGGCATTGAGGTGATCGGGAAGCCCTCGGCGTCCTCGATGGCACTGGCGATCACTGCTGACACAGGGATGCAGCCAGCCTCGCCAGCACCCTTGATCCCCAACGGGTTCAGCGGGCTCGGCGTCTCAAGGTGGTCGGTCTCGATGTGCGGCACCTCGGATGCATAGGGCATCAGGAAGTCCATGAACGAGGCATTGAGAAGCTGGCCCGCGTCGTCGTAGACCATCCGCTCGTAGAGGGCCCCGCCCACGCCCTGCGCGACGCCGCCATGCACCTGACCCTCGACGATCATCGGGTTGATCATCCGCCCGCAGTCGTGGATGACGCAGTAACGCAGAATCTTGATCTCGGCGGTCTCGGGGTCGGTCTCGACAATGGCGGCGTGCATGCCGTTGGCGAACGTCGCCTGCGTTGGTGAGTAGTACTCCTTGCCCTCGAGCCCCGGTTCCTCTCCATCGGCAACCGGCGGTTTGGAGTAGTCCGTGGTGCCGCCAGCGAACTGCGTTGCGGCCTGGGCGGATTCGTCGAACGCGTAGCGCAGCGGGTTGGACATTACGGCAACAGTCGCCAACGCGATGGACGACTCGGCATCACCCTTGACCCGCACGATGCCGTCGACGATCTCCAGGTCACCCGGGTCCACCTCGAGCGCCTCGCCGGCAATACGCAGGGCCTTCTCACGGACGGCTCGGGCCGCCATCGCGATCGCATTGCCGCTCATCACGGCAGCGCGGGAGGCGAATGTGCCCACGGCGTATGCGAATCGGCGGGTGTCACCAGTCGTCACGAAGACATCGTCGATCGGCACGCCGAGCTCGTCGGCGACGATCTGGGCGAACACCGTCTGATGCCCCTGCCCCTGGCTGGTCAGCCCGGTCGAGACGTTGACGCGGCCGGTGGTCTCAATCTGGATGTGGCCACCCTCGTAGGGACCCACGCCCGTTCCCTCGACGTAGCAACCGATTCCGAGCCCGACCCTTCGGCCTTCGGCTTCAGCCTGGGCCCGGTAGGCAGCGAATTCGTCCCAGCCCACCAATGCCTTGAGCTTGGCCATGCTGGCGGGGAAGTCGCCGGAGTCGTACCTGAGTGGTCGGCCGTCCTGGAACAGCAGTCCGTGGTCGTAGGGCATGTCCTCGACCTGGATGAAGTTGGCGCTGCGCACGTCGGTGCGGTCGAGACCCAGGTAGTCCGCGATCGCGTCCATCGTGCGTTCCATCGCAAAGACACCCTGCGGCCGACCCGCGCCGCGGTAGGGAGTGACCATGACGGTGTTGGTGTACATCGAGAAGAACTCGACGCGGTAGGCGCCGGGCTTGTAGGGCCCGAGCAGCTGCGTCGAGGTGATGATCGGGATGATGATCCCGTACGGCGTGTAAGCGCCGTTGTCGTGCCAGAACTTCACCGAGAGGCCGAGCACCGTTCCGGCGTCATCGAATCCCACCTCGACGTCGTGCAGCTGCGCCCGCTCGTGCGCCGAGGAGATGAAGTGCTCCCGCCTGTCCTCGACCCACTTGACGTCGGCGTCGAGCCGGCGCGCGGCCCAGGGAATGAGCACCTCCTCCGGCCACGGGTGCACGATCTTGACCCCGAAGCCACCGCCCACATCGGGGGCGATGCACTCGACCTTGGCCAGCGGCATGCCGAGCTTCGCTGCGACAGCGGCTCGGACACCCGTGGACGTCTGCGTCGACGAGTACAACCGGATGCTCTGCTCGTCGCTGTCCCAGCGGGCGTAGACACCCTTGCCCTCCATGGGCATCGACGCGCTGCGCTCGATCTGCAGGGACAGCGACAGCCGATGGGGAGCGGCGTCGATGGCTGCTGCGGCGTCGCCCACCTCCTGCAGCATGTGCGCCGCGACGTTGCCCGGCGCCTCCGCGTGCACCAGCAGCTCGGCGGCGCGAGACCGCTCCAGCCCGACCACCACAGGAAGCTGCTCATAGTCGACCTTGACCCGGTCGCAGGCGTCCTCAGCCACGTAGCGGTCACTCGCCACGACCATGACCACCGCTTCGCCGACGTGATTGACCACCCCTGGAGACAGGGCGAAGCCGGTCATCGGGTTAGTCAGGGCCGGGTGCGGAATCAGCAACGGGAGGCGTTCCGCTGTCTTGCCGTCCAGATCCTCATGCGTGTAGATCGCGATAACTCCGGGGATGTCGATCGCGTCCGAGACATCGATGTCGAGGATGCGCGCGTGCGCGTAAGGACTGCGGACGAAAGCCGCGGCCAGCGCGCCCTGCCCCAGGTCGTCCAGATAGCGGCCGTTGCCGCTCACCAGTCGCGGGTCCTCCCTGCGCTGGACCGGGGCGCCGAACAGCTTGGTCGTCATGCTGTGGCCCCCCGTTCCCTGGTGATCTTCGCGGCGCGAAGCCCTTGTAGCTCCGCGGCGCGAAGCACCGATTTCACGATGTTCTGGTAACCCGTGCAACGACACAGGTTGCCCGAGATCGCTTCTCGCGCCTCGGTTTCAGTGGGGTCAGGGTTCTCCCGCAGGTATGCCGTGATGGTCGTCAGGAAGCCCGGAGTGCAGAACCCACACTGCAGTCCGTGGCACTCGATGAACGCCTGCTGGACGGGGTTCATCGTGGGCGTGACGGTGCCGGTCTCGGCATCCACGACTGCCTCCACGAGCCCCTCGACCGTGGTGATCTCGTGGTCCTGGGCGCTGACCGCGAACATCAGGCAGGACCGCATCGGCGTCCCGTCGACCAGGACCGTGCAGGCACCGCAGACACCGTGCTCGCAACCGACGTGGGTGCCGGTCAGTCGCAGCTCATGGCGCAAGAAGTCGGACAGCAGCCTTCGGGTCGGCGCCGCCGCGGTGTGCACCACGTCGTTGACCCGCAGGGTGATCTGCACCAGGGGTTCGGTGTCGGTCACGATGATCTCGCTCATGGCTCAGGCCCCCAGTGCGGTGAGGTTGGCAGTGGCGGCAGCTTCGGCGAGAACGCGGGCGGTAAGCACCCCGACCAGCATTCGGCGGTACTCGC
The DNA here is from genome assembly GCA_043721655.1 of Phycicoccus sp. Classification (GTDB taxonomy): domain Bacteria; phylum Actinomycetota; class Actinomycetes; order Actinomycetales; family Dermatophilaceae; genus UBA4719. The sequence continues at coordinate 5,839 of JAYSQH010000329.1, forward strand.
CACTCGCGTGGATGTCGGTGTCCGGGTCGACATGCTCGCGGGCCAGCCCGGCAGCCGCGGCCCAGTCGCAGTCCCCTGGCTCACTGCCGGCCAAGAGGTCGGTGAGGTCCAGCACGTCGGGGGTGGGCGTGACCGAGACGAACGACGCATGGGCTGAGGTGATCACGCCATCGCGAACCGTCACGGCGGCTGCGACGCCCGCCAGTGCGTAGTCACCGTGGCGGCGGGCGGACTCGGCGAACGCCATACCGGTGCCGGCGGGAAAGCATCCGAAGGACGCACGCGTGGCCATCTCGTCCTCTGCCAGGGCGGACTCCAGCGGTCCGAGGAAGAAGTCACTGGCCGCGATGGTGCGGGTGCCGCGCGAGCTGGCCACGTCGACATACCCGCTGGTGAGTGCGAGCACGGCCGGCATCTCGCCCGACGGATCCGCGTGTGCGATGGAGCCGACCGTCGTACCCCTGTTGCGGATCACCGGGTGTGCGACGTTGACCAGGGCCTGGCGCAGCAGCGGCAGGTGGGCGAACGCCTCGACGTGGCGTTCGAGCTGGGCGTGGCGCACGAGCGCGCCGATGTGGACGGTGTCCGGCGTGATCTCGACAGTGTCCAGACCAGTGATCCGGTTGATGTCGACCAGATGGCCAGGGGCAGCCAGACGCATGTTCAGGATCGGGATGAGGCTCTGCCCGCCGGCGAGAACCTTGCCGTCATGGCCGTACTCGGCAAGGAGCGCGAGCGCCTCATCCACGCTGCGCGGCGCGTGATGAACAAAGGCGGAGGGCTTCACCGTGTCGATCCTGCCTGTCCGAAGGAGTGGTGGATAGGGCCAGGGTCACGGACCGACGCCAGATCGCTGGCAGAACGTGTCGACTCCGTGCCCACCACCGGCACGTGGGCCGCGCGATGTCGCCATCGCGAGGCCCACGGACTAGACGGCTCGGGCTCTAGTGGACGTTGCCGTCTTCCTTGTCGACGTCCTTGATCGGCAGCACCACGAACGGCATACCGCCAGCGCCATCCTTCATGTGCTGAGGGGCCAGGCCCCGGGCCATGTGGTAGGCCGCGATGGCCACGATGGTGCCGAAGGCGATACCGCTCAGGCTGAAGGTGTCGGTGAACACCAGGCTGGTGTTGCCGATGGCGATGACGATTCCGGCTGCCACCGGGACCAGGTTGATCGGGTTGGCGAAGTCGACATCGTTCTCCTTCCAGATCTTGGCGCCGAGCAGGCCGATCATGCCGTACAGGATCACTGTGATCCCGCCGAGGACGCCGCCGGGCGTCGCGGCCACGAGTGCCCCGAACTTGGGTGAGAGGCCGAACACGATGGCGACGAGCGCGGCCACGTAGTACGCCGCTGTGGAGTAGACCCGAGTCGCTGCCATGACGCCGATGTTCTCTGCGTAGGTCGTTGTCGGCGAACCACCCACAGCGCTGGCGAGGACAGTGCCGAAGCCGTCTGCGGCAATGGCGCGGCCCATGACACCGTCGAGGTCAGCACCGGTCATCTCGGCGACAGCCTTGACGTGGCCGGTGTTCTCGGCGATCAGTGCGATCACGGCAGGAAGAACGAGCAGGATCGCCGCAGTAGAGAGCGTGGGGGTGTGCCAGCCGACGATCTCCTTGCCCGCGAGCATCGACGTGTGCGGCGGGAAGCCGATCCACGGTGCGCTCGTGACGCCATCCCAGTTGACCCGGAAGTGTGTGGTGACCTTGCCGGCGCCGGGGTCGAGGGAGGAGATCATGCCGAAGATGCGGTCGAACAGCCAGGAAAGGATCGTGCCGAAGACCAGCGCGAGAAAGATCGAGATCCGGCCGAAGAAGCCTCGGAGTCCCACGGCGCAGGCGATGGCGAACGTCATGACGAGAAGCGCGACCCACTGGTCCTGGGGCCAGTAGATATTGGCCACGACCGGGGCCAGGTTGAACCCGATCAGCATGACCACGGCGCCCGTCACCACTGGCGGCAGCACGGTGTGGATGATGCCGGACCCCATGTAGTGGATGAGGACGCCGACCGCGAGCAACACTGCGCCGGCCACCATGATGGCGCCGGTCACGGTCGAAGAGTCACCGCCCTGAGCGCGAATGGCCGCGACACCACCGACGAACGACGCGCTGGTCCCGAGGTAGCTCGGAACCTTGCCCTTGACGATCAGCAGGAAGCAGATCGTCGCGATGCCGCTCATCATGATGGCGAGCTGGGCGTTGAGCCCCATGATCAGCGGGAAGACGAACGTGGCACCGAACATCGCCACCACGTGCTGGGCACCCAGGCCAATGGTCTTCGGCCAGGTCAGACGCTCGTCCGGAGCTACGACCTCGTTCGGACCGAGAGTCCCCTCGTGAAGTTTCCAACCGACCAACATCTCGTCCTCCTGGGTCGCTGCGTGCGGGTGACGGAAGTCACACCGCTGTGATGCGCTGACCAAATGTATTGCCGACCCATACCCCATACATGAGAAGTTGTTGACATTCGACACCGGCGAGTCTTGGCATGATCGCCCCACGCCGAAGGATTATGGGCGCCAGAGCACCCACATTCCTTCGCGCTGGTCCTGCTTGGTCGGACGTGTCGGTGGCAAGATGTCAGGGATAACCCAACAGCCAGCAGCCCGAGGACAGGATCCGCCCCCGTGACGCCTCAGGCTCCACAGCGCGACGTCCCCGGTGCCGGCTCGCCGCTATCCCGCCCTGTCCTCACCGGGCCAGTGCGCCATGGTCTGGTGCTGGCGGCCTTCCCCACAGCGCTCTATCTATCAGCTAGCGCCCACCACGAGGTCCTCCCCGTCCTCGCCTCCGACGCCCTCCTGCTTCCCACCGGCGTAAGGCTGTCGGCAGCGGGCCAGGACCTCGACTGGGGCGTTGAGCCGGGCGACACCGTGACCATCGGCCGATCCGGCATACGGCTGCCCAGCTGGCGGATCCGATGTGTCCGCGAGTGGCGGCCGTCGCGGGTCCGTGCCGTGCCCAACACCGCCAATACCGCACGGCTTGCCGAGCTTGCCGACATTCTGTCCCGCCACGTGCAGGCGCCAGGGCTGATGGACCAGGCAACCGAGGTATGCCGCGCTGCCCGCTGCGGTGATGACGCCGAGGTTCGCCGGCGCACCCGTGAGCTGATCGGCGCGGGGCAGGGTCTCACCCCGAGCGGCGATGACGCCCTCTGCGCGGTGCTCCTGGTGCTGTGCGGACTCGGCGATCCCGCGCCGATCGCACTCATCGGCGCTGCCATCCAGGAACAGTGGGCCCGAACCACCAGCCTGTCGGCCTCACTGCTCGACGCCGCACGCAAGGGGTACGCGGTGCCCGAGGTCGCCACCCTGGTCGAGGCCACCCTGCGCGGTGATGTCGTGGGAACCCTGGAGGCACTGACGTCCACGCTGGCCATCGGCCATTCGTCCGGCCCAGATCTGGTCGCCGGTCTGGCTGGCAGCCTGCACGCCCTGGCCGCCCACACCCACACCTACACCCGTCCGAACACCGCGCCGGCACCGTTTGAGGCCGTCAAGGGCCTCAAAACGGTGCCGGCGCAGTGTTCGGACAGAAGGTTCGCGCCCCACGGCACCGAGAGGGGACACCCATGACCGACCTTGTCGAGGTACGCCGCGGCAGCTACTACGACTCCGTGAGCCTCATGCAGGTCTCGAAGGCGGTGCGCGACGTGCCGGGCATCAGCGCCGCGCTCGTTGCCATGGCCACCGACCTCAATACGGACCTGCTGGCCGGAATGGGGTTCACCGTGAACGAGGCGGTGGGACCCAACGACATGCTCGTGGCGTTCCGGGGCGAGCACCAGGCCGCCATCGAGGCTGGAAGGTCCGCCCTCGACGACACGCTGGCAGCGCTGAAGGCGGCCGGAACCGCTGCCGGCGGCTTCGGCGATGCACCACCGCCGCGGACTCTCGGCACGGCCGCGGCACGCAGCGGAGCAAACCTCGCCCTCATCTCAGTGCCGGGTGCCAACGCCTTCGTCGAGGCGATGGATGCGGTGACCTCCGGCGTCTCTGTCGTGCTCTTCTCGGACAACGTGAGCGTCGAGCAGGAGATCGCGCTCAAGGATGCGGCTCTCGCCGGCGACGTCCTGGTGATGGGTCCCGACTGCGGCACGGCCGTCGTCGCAGGAGTCGCCCTCGGCTTCGCCAACCTCGTGCGCCCCGGATCGGTCGGCCTGGTCGCCGCAACGGGCACCGGGGCCCAGCAGGTCATGTGTCTGCTCGACATCGCCGGGGTCGGGATGAGCCATTGTCTGGGGGTCGGCGGCCGCGACCTCTCCTCCGCCGTCGGGGGTCGCTCCACCCGTCAGTCGCTGGCCGCACTGGCCGCCGACCCGTCGACCGAGTCCCTCTTCGTCGTGTCCAAACCCCCTGCCGACGACGTGCTCAGCGCAGTCCAGTCGTATGCCGCCACGTTGGGCAAGCCGGTTCACTGGGCCATCCTGGGCGCCGGTCGTCCGGACCTCACCGCGGCCGTGGAGGCCGCGCTCGCGACGACGCCGGACGGCATACCGGCGTGGCCGCAGTGGTTGGCAGAGCCACCGACTGAGATGTCCAGCGAGCCGAAAGCCAAGCGAACCAACGGTTTTCTGCGTGGACTCTTCTGCGGCGGCACCCTCGCCGACGAGGCGATGATCATCGCCTCCGATCAGCTCGGCCCGATCTGGTCCAACATTCCGCTCTCCCCCGAGCTCGCCCTCGGCCCCGAACTGCGCAGCGACACCCACCTGGTCATCGACTTCGGCGACGACCGGCTGACCCGGGGACGGCCGCACCCGATGATCGACCCGTCGCTGCGGCTCGAACGGATCGCCGTTGAAGGCGATGACCCGACCTGCGCGGTCCTGCTTCTGGACCTGGTGCTGGGGTTCGGCTCACACGCCGACCCAGCCGAGGACCTCGCCGCAGCCATCGCCTCGGCGCGCAAGGCTGCTGCCGCCGGCGGACGCGAGCTGCCCGTGGTGGTCTCGCTCATCGGCGTCGAGAACGACCCGCAGGTGTTGAGCAGATGCGCCAGGACCCTGCAAGCCGGCGGCGCCTCGGTGTTCGTCTCGAACGCCCAGGCCGCACGTCACGCCCTGTCCCTGCTCGCCGCCCTCTCGGCCCAGGAAGAGACCCCCGATGACTGACATCTCCACGCCCGCATCTACGACCCCTTCGACACCGTTGCGCGGGCTGTTGACCCACGAACCCTCCGTCGTCACCGCCGGAGTCGGTCTGTTGGCCGACGCGTTGCGCGCGCAGGCAGCACAGGTCACCGAGGTGGACTGGCGTCCCCCGATGGCGGGCACCGAGGCCGACCTGGCCCGGGTGATGAACGACCCACGTCGCGAGGCCGCCAACGCAAAGGCTGTCTCCCGTCTCATGTCCGCCGGCGCCGAGCTGGTCGACGTGCGCCCGGCCCACGAGTGCCTGGGTATCGAGAAGGGGACCTTCTTCCACGCCGGGCCGCCAATGGACTGGGAGCAGGCATCAGGTCCCATGCGGGGGGCCCTGATAGGAGCGATGCTCTACGAAGGCATGGCCGACACCCCCCAGCAAGCCGAGACCGCTCTCGCCTCCATGGGCGACACCGGCGGCATCACCCTGGAGCCGTGCCACCACCACGACACCGTCGGGCCGATGGCCGGGGTGGTCTCGCCGTCGATGTGGATGTTCGAGCTGAAGGACCCGGTCCACGGCGGGACGGCATACTGCTCGCTGAACGAAGGCCTGGGCAAGGTGCTGCGCTACGGCGCATACGGCGCCGAGGTCATCGACCGCTTGCACTGGATGTCACG
>JAYSQH010000330.1:0-2216 GCA_043721655.1 Phycicoccus sp.
CGATCTTGGGCGGCACGCTCAGGGCCTTGAACGTCGTGCCCAGCACGAGGTCGACGCTGGAGTCGGTGCGGTTGTCGAGCACCAGCTTGGCGCCCGTAAGCCTTGTCGCGGCAAGAGCGGCGGCGGCCGCCCCGGTCGGTCCGCGGCGAATCTCGCCGACACCGCTGATCGGCCTGCCCAGCGGGTCGTTGGCGACGTCGACGACCTTGAAACCCAATGTTCGCAACGACTTTGCCACGGAGGCAGCCAGTCCAACGCGGCCTGTCGAGTTGTAGACGTTGAGCGTCACGGCACTTGGTGTCAAGGCCTTGACCGGTCCCGCCGGCTGGCAGGCAGCGCTGGCCACAGGCTTGGGGACGGCCTTCCCGACCCACCCCTGGAAGTAGGCCGCGGCGTAGGTGAAGGCCCCGAGCATCACCAGGGCAACGAGCGTCATGGTGATGGCCGCACGGCGGCGGCGACGGCGGCGATGGATCGAGGCTCCGGACTCGTGCAGCTGCTCCACCGCGCACCTCCTTGTCGGACAGGTCTTGAGCCGAGCATGACGGCTTGGGGTCGCTAGTCAAGCACCAGCACGCGGGCATGGAGGACGCGTCGCTGCTGGAGCGCCGCGCGCAGCGCCCTATGAAGCCCGTCCTCGAGATAGAGGTTGCCGTTCCATTGGACGACATGGGCGAACAGGTCGCCATAGAAGGTGGAGTCCTCGGACAACAAGGCGCTCAGGTCAAGATGGCGTTTGGTGGTGATGAGCTCTTCGAGCCGAACCATGCGCGGCGGGACATCAGCCCAGTCCCGGGCAGTCTCCAGCCCGTGAGGGGGATAGGGGCGTCCGTCGCCCACCGCCATGAAGATCATGGCGCCAGTTTAGGTGAGCCCATACGCAGCCTGCAGTCTGGAGCGGGTCCTGACCGGCACTTGCCGGCCCTGGCCGGCGCTGGAACGACCCGGGCACGTGCGTTGGCTTGGCGGAGGATAGGGGATTTGAACCCCTGAGAGCTTTCACTCAACGCGCTTTCCAAGCGCGCGCACTAGGCCACTATGCGAATCCTCCGTCGAGGAGGCTACCCGAGGGGGAGTCGCTCTCCACAATCGGCCGCCATCGCCGGTTTGCGGGCGCCCTGAGCACTCGTACTAGTGTGGGCGATGATCCCCCGCGTGGTGGTACCTCACCGAACTCCCCCAGGGCCGGAAGGCAGCAAGGGCAGGTGAGCTCTTCCAGGTACGCGGGGGGTCCCTTCATCTGGCGAGTCGGGTGGGGTGTCACGCAGGCGGTCTAGATTGAGGTCCGTGAGCCAAGCCCTGTATCGCCGCTACCGGCCCGAGTCCTTTCCCGAGCTGATCGGCCAGGATCATGTGACCGAGCCGTTGATGCAGGCGCTGCGGACCGGCCGGGTCAGCCACGCCTACCTGTTCAGCGGTCCCCGAGGCTGCGGCAAGACGACCAGCGCCCGAATCCTGGCTCGTTGCCTGAACTGCAAGCAGGGGCCGACACCGAACCCGTGCGGGGTGTGCGACTCGTGCGTGGGGCTGGCTCGCGGCGGCTCAGGAACCATCGACGTCATCGAGATTGACGCGGCCAGCCATGGTGGGGTCGATGCCGCGCGGGACCTGCGCGAGCGGGCGGCATACGGGCCGGCGATGGCGCTCTACAAGATCTACATCATCGACGAGGCACACATGGTGACGAAGGAGGGCTTCAATGCCCTGCTCAAGATCGTCGAGGAGCCGCCCGAGCATGTGATGTTCATCTTCGCCACGACCGAGCCGGACAAGGTCATCAGCACCATCCGGTCGCGTACCCACCACTACCCGTTCAGGCTCGTGCCGCCTCAGCCGCTGGAGAAGTATCTGAGCGAGATCTGCGCGGACGAGAAGGTCGACGTCGCACCTGGCGTCCTCTCGTTCGTGGTTCGCGCCGGTGGCGGTTCGGTCCGCGACTCGCTGTCGGTGCTCGACCAGCTGATCGCCGGATCCGGCAACGAAGGCCTGACCTACGACGGTGCCGCGTCGCTGCTCGGCTTCACTGACGGCGAGATTCTCGACGCCACGATCGAGGGTTTCGCGGCCGGCGACGCTGCCGCTGTGTTCCGCCAGGTCGACAAGGTGATTGAGACCGGTCACGACCCCAGGCGCTTCGTCGAGGACCTGCTCGAGCGCCTGCGCGACCTGATCGTGGTCGCAGCAGTGCAGGACGGAGCCTCATCAGTGTTGCGTGG
>JAYSQH010000331.1:0-2593 GCA_043721655.1 Phycicoccus sp.
GCCGGCGGGGTCGTGTTCGGCGGCGAAGTCGAACAGGTCTCCGCCAGACGTGCGCGGGAGATCGGCAGTGGCCAGCTGGCTTGCTGTGGCCCAGGCAACGGCGGGGTCGGCAGCCCGACCGCCGACCAGGATCCGGTGGGCCTCGGCAATGTCCCAGCATCGGTCGAGATGGATCCCGTTCGACACCAACGAGATTGCATCAGAGTCGGCAGACCAGAACACCCAGCGTGGGTGTCGCGCGGACTCCGCCGTCGCCACTTCCCTGCTGATCTCCGCAACGCTGCCAGTCAGGCCCACACCCTGGCCGGCCTGCGCGGTCACCCCCGGAAGCGCCGTCATCGCGGCCATCCCGCCCGCGAAACAGACCGCGACAAGGTCGACAGGAGGTTGAGGGGGCACATGCCTATCCAACAGCAATGGACACCGCAAAGAGTTTGGTCACGTGCTGCGAGCCTCTGATGACGTTGGGCTAGCCGGCGGACTTGGCCCGCACTTGCCGCTTGATCCGGCTGAGCATCGCCACCATGCCTCTCAGTCGCAGGGGCGAGACCGCCTCGCCCAGCCCGAAGCGGTATGGCGCATCGTCGGGAACGGCGAGCACCTGACCAACGGTCAGCCCGTCCAGGCCCTCGTGCAGGATCCCCGCGAAGCCGCGGGTCGTGGGTGCCTCGGGAGGCGCCTGGAAGAAGAGGTGCACCGTGGCATCCTGCGATGCGGCGTCATCGATCGACACGTTCGCTACGTCCGAAGGCGCGGCATCCTGCGTGCGCTCAATCTCGACGACCAGGAAGAGCGGCGACTGGCACTCGTCGACCCGCTCGAGAAGCTCGGCATGCCCCACGTAGCGCTCCGGCAGATCCGGAAGGCCATCGCTGAAGTCGAGCAGCAGGGTGAGCCGGTCTCGAGGCGACATGGCGGTGAAGTCCTGGGCGATCTCGTCCAGGCCGGCTGGCAGGGGAACGGCGACCGGGCCGCCGGTCCCTTCGCCCTGGGTCCCTTGGTCATCGGTCACTTTGCGCCGACCTCGATGGGCACCCGCACGGCGTTGCCCCACTCGGTCCATGAGCCGTCGTAGTTGCGCACCTTCTCGAAGCCGAGCAGATAGGTCAGCACGAACCACGTGTGTGAGGAGCGCTCGCCGATGCGGCAGTAGGCCACGACGTCATCGGACGGCGCCAGCCCCTGCTCGGTCAGGTAGATGGCCTCGAGGTCTGCCCTGGACTTAAACGTCCCGCCCTCGGCAGCCGCCCGGGCCCACGGGACCGACTTGGCGCCGGGGATGTGACCACCTCGCATGGCACCTTCCTGCGGGTAGTCGGGCATGTGCAGCAGCTCGCCGGAGTACTCGCCTGGGGAGCGGACATCGACCATCGGCTGGCCGATGTGAGCCAGGACGTCGTCCTTGAACGCGCGGATCGGCGAGTCGTTGCGGTCGACAACCGGGTACTCCACGGCCGCGGTCGTCGGCACCTCGCGGGTCATCTCGCGCCCCTCGGCAACCCAGGTGGCCCGGCCGCCGTCGAGCAGCCGAACGTCGGGATGGCCGAACAAGGTAAAGACCCACAGTGCGTAGGCCGCCCACCAGTTGCTCTTGTCGCCGTAGATGACGACGGTGGTATCGCGGCTGATACCGAGGTCTCCAAGGAGCTGGGCGAAGCGTTCGCCGTTGACGTAGTCACGCGTGACCGGGTCGTTGAGGTCAAGGTGCCAGTCGATCTTGAGCGCCCCCGGGATGTGGCCCGTCTCGTACAGCAGCACGTCCTCGTCGGACTCGAGCACCACCAGGTTGCGGTTGCCGACATGTCCGGCGCTCAGCTGGCCGGCGAGCCAGTCGGTGGAGACCAGACGCTCCGGATGTGCGTAGTCGGCGAACCTGCTGTTGTCGTCGTCGGCCACGGCCATGGTTGGACCCTTCCCCTGAGTTCACGTGCTGATCATCGTCAACCACACCCTCCGCATCATGATTCCCCGCCGCCCCTTCGTGGTGGAGATTGGCAGAACCCAGCCGTTCGTGGTCGGCTTGCGCCATGGACGAGGAAGCGGTGCTGGCGGCTTTCGACGAGCAGGTACGCCGGCACGCGGGCCCGCCCGGCGCGGACGAGGAGGTTGAGCGCGAAGCCCTCGTCGTGCGGATCATCTCCGACGGATGGAGCGGGGTGACCTGGTCGGACCTGGACCCCGCCACGGCCGACGGGGTCATCGCCGCGCAGGTCGATCGTTTCGCGCAGCTGGCGCGTCCCTGGGAGTGGAAGCACTACAGCTACGACCGGCCTGCGGATCTGGCGACGCGGCTGGTTGCCGCCGGCCTGACGCCCGAACCGGCCGAGACCCTGCTCGTCGCGGAGATCGCCGACCTGCCGGTGGATGTGCCGCCGCCGGCCGGGGTGCGGCTGATGCCGGTCGTCGATCCGCGGGGGGTCGAGGCGTTTGTGCGGATGCACCACGACGTCTTCGGCGGGGACCACTCTGACATCGGCCGGATGCTGTCGGCAGCGCTCGCACAGGAGCTTCCATCGAACCTGGCGGTGATCGCCTGGTCAGGGGACACGGCCGTGGGCGCTGGGCGGGTGGAGCTACAGCCCGGCACCGACTT
>JAYSQH010000332.1:0-3478 GCA_043721655.1 Phycicoccus sp.
CACCACCGAGGTCCTTCGGGCCGGCAGCGTCTCCGACGGTGAGCGGCGCAGGGCCTTGGCTGATGCCAACGCGTGGCGGGGCACCGAGACCGAGCGCGGTTTCTCGATGGCGCTGGGCCGGCTGGTCGACCCGGTGGACCCTGAGTGTGTTTTCGTGGTGGCCCGTCAGGATGGTGTCATGCGAGCGTTCCTGCAGTTCGTCCCCTGGGGCTCTGACGGGATGTCACTGGACCTGATGCGCCGCGACCGCACCGCGGATGCCGGCGTCACCGAGCTGCTCATCGTGGACACGCTCAGAGCGTGCACGTCGCTGGGCGTCAGCCAGCTCTCCCTCAACTTCGCGGCCTTCCGGTCGACCCTCGAACGCGGGGAACGCCTGGGTGCCGGGCCGTTTCTGCGAGCCTGGCGCATGGTCGTCTTGTTCGCCTCCCGATGGTTCCAGATCGAGAGCCTCTATCGCTTCAACGCCAAGTTCCAGCCCACCTGGGTTCCCCGCTTCGTCGTCTATCCGGCTACGCGGGACCTGCCCCGGATCACTGTGGCCGTGGCCGAGGCAGAGGCGTTCCTCACCTGGCCGAGCCTGCACCGGTTCAGCGGGGGGCGCTTGTGAGCACCCTGGTGATGGGCGTCGTCAACGTCACGCCCGACTCGTTCAGCGACGGGGGGATGTGGTTCACCCCCGAGGACGGAGTCGCCCACGGTCTGGAGCTCCTCGAGCAGGGTGCCGACATTCTGGATGTGGGCGGTGAGTCCACCCGTCCGGGCGCCGTACGCCCTAGCAAGGACGAAGAGCTGCGTCGGGTGATCCCGGTTATCCGTGAGCTGTCCCGCAACGGAGCCCGCGTCTCCGTCGACACCATGAGGGCAACAGTCGCCGCCCAGGCTCTTGAGGCGGGGGCGTCCATCGTGAACGACGTCAGCGGAGGCCTGGCGGACCCTGACATGGCGGGTGTGGTGGCCGCCGCTCAGGTGCCGTTCGTCGTGATGCACTGGCGAGGTCACAGCGACACGATGCAGGGTCGAGCCTCCTACGACGACGTGGTCTCTGACGTATGCCGCTCGTTGGCCGAACGTGTCGCTGACCTATGCGGTGGCGGCGTTGGCCGGGACCAGCTGATCCTCGATCCGGGGTTCGGCTTCGCCAAGCTGGCCGGGCACAACTGGTCGCTGCTGGCGCATCTGGATGCCCTGCAGTCGCTGGGTTTCCCGGTGCTGGTCGGAACCTCCCGCAAGACCTTCCTGGGTCACCTGGGAGTCTCTGAGGGCGGCGCACCCCGTCCTCCCGCTGAACGAGATGTGGCGACATCTGCGACCACCGTGATCGCCGGCCTGGCGGGTGTCTGGGCGGTGCGGGTCCATGACGTGTCCTCGAGTGTCGAGGCCCTACGAGTGGTCGCCGCAATGGAGGCAGCCCGATGACGGATCACATTGTCCTGCAGGGGATCTCGGCTCGAGGCTTCCATGGGGTTCTTGACTTTGAGAAGACTGACGGGCAGGACTTCGTCGTCGACGTGACGCTGGAGGTCGACCTGCGGCGGGCCGGTCGCAGCGACCTCCTGGCGCACACCGTCAGCTACGCCGAAGTGGCAGCTGACGTCGTGGACCTGATTGCCGGCCCGTCGCTGGACCTGATCGAGAGCCTGGCAGAGCAGATCGCTGCGACCGCGCTACGGCGTCCTCTGGTGCAGTCTGTCGAGGTGACTGTTCACAAGCCGCAGGCACCGGTGGGGGTGCCCTTCGGCGACGTCCGGGTCACGATCGAACGCTGTCGCGACGAACGGGTGGTGATCGCCCTTGGGGCCAACCTTGGAGACGTGCAGGCCACCCTCGAGTCAGCCGTGCGAGCTCTGGCCGATGTCGACGGGCTGCGGATCACCGCGGTCTCCGACCTGTTCGAGACAGATCCGGTTGGCGGTCCCGACCAGCCTGTCTATCTCAACGCGGTCGTCCTGGCGCGGACCCGGCTGGCCCCTTTCGCGCTGCTGACCGGGCTCCACTCGATCGAGGCCGATCACGGTCGGGTGCGCGAAACCCGATGGGGTGCAAGAAGTTTGGACCTTGACATCATTGAGTACGGCGATCCCATCGTCGGCTCTGACATGGTCAGCCAGGATCCGGAGCTGATGTTGCCGCACCCCCGCGCACACGAACGGGCGTTTGTCCTTGCACCGTGGTTTGCGGTCGATCCAGAGGCGCAGCTTCGCGTTGGTGAGGCGCTGGTCCCGGTCGGTGAGCTGCTCGAGCGAACCGAGCAGGACGGCATACGCCCAGGTCCTTCGTGGAGTCCGGCGTGGTGAGAGACGGCCGCGGCGTCACGATCCGGCTCATTCTTCTTCTCGGCGTGGCCATCACCGTTGTTGCCTACCCTGCACTTCGCGTCTGGGACGGGTGGGGTCATGAGCTGCCTGCCGGATCGTGGGGTGGGGTCATCGTCCTGGTGTTCATGGCCTGCGGCGTCTTCTTCGCGGGGTTACCGATCCGCCGGTTCCTGCGCGGACAGGCCAAGAAGCCGCTCAACCCGTTGCGCGCCATGCGCACTGTGGTCCTTGCGCAGGCAGCCGCCCTGACGGGGGCACTGGTCAGCGGCTGGTACCTTGCGCGGTTGCTCGTTCTGGTGCCAAACCTTGACGTCGACTCGGTCCGCACGGTGGCCGTGCGCCTGGGGGCTTTGGCCGCCGGCGGAGTACTGATGTCGATCGCCGGTTTGCTGACCCAGGCGATGTGTCGGGTCGACAAGCCGGACGACAGCGACGAAAACAACAGCAACCGGGAAAACGACCGCGAGCGGCCCAACCACCCCGACAACCACTGACCGAACACCGCGGATCGACCGTTGGCGGGTGGTTTGGCGTTGAAAACGGTCGCTTCGCGGTGTTCGGTGGCGGGTCGGTGCGCTACTTGTCGACGTCTCCGACGACGAAGAACATCGAGCCGAGGATCGAGACCATGTCCGAGATGAGGTTGCCCGGCAGCATCGCCGAAAGCACGGATACGTTGTTGAAGGACGCAGAGCGCAGTTTCATCCGCCACGGGGTTTTCTCGCCGCGCGACACGAGGTAGTAGCCGTTGAAGCCCAGTGGGTTCTCGGTCTGGGTGTAGCGATGGCCTTCGGGCACACGCAGAATCTTGGGCAGCTTGACGTTGACCGGCCCCTGCGGGAGTGACCCGAGGACGGTCAGGCAGTGCTCGGCCAGGTCGAGGCTGACGTGGACCTGTTCCATCAGGCATTCAAGTCGCGCGAGAGCGTCGCCGGCCGTGCGGGTGACGACCCGACCGGGGCCGCCCTCGTCGAAAAGCCCGGCGTAGGCAAGGTACGGCTCGTCGCGACGTAGATCCATGTCGACACCCGAAGCGCGGGCAATGGGACCCGAAACGCCATAGGCCGCAATGGTTTCTGGACTAAGGACACCCACCCCGCGGGTTCGTGCATGGATGATCTCGTTGCCGACCAGGAGGCTCTCGATGTCGGGCATCCGGC
>JAYSQH010000333.1:0-5775 GCA_043721655.1 Phycicoccus sp.
GCCCAGGACTTCGCCGACACGTGGTGGGCCCCCATCCTGGGCGCGCTGAAGGACCAGGAGACGGGCGGGCTCTTCGCCTATACCGACGAGAACCAGCGGATCTTCCAACGCTTCGGCGGGCCGCCAGTGCCGTTGGTGCCATTGGTTCTCGACCACAATCTTCGCAACACCAGGCAGATCGGCGAGGTCTTCAACCCGCTGGCACCTATGAGGATGCAGCTGAAGGGCGGTGATGGCCCGGCGGTTGAGTTCGTGCCCATCGGCTCCGCTGATGCCGTCGAGGTCGCTGACGAGCAGGTCGACCGGTTGCTGGCGGCGGGGTGGAAGTCGAACGAGGTGATGCTCCTAACCACTGGCAAGCGTCACCCAGTTCAGATCGAGCGAGGCTCCGAGTCCGACCCCGAGGCCTACTGGCGCTCCTTCTGGGATGAGGACGACGTGTTCTACGGTCACGTACTCGGATGCAAGGGGCTTGAGCGCCAGGCCGTGGTGCTCTGTGTCAACCAGGACAAGGCCACAGAGCGGTCCCGGGAGCGGCTCTACGTCGGCCTCTCGCGAGCCACCGATCAGCTGATTGTCGTCGGCGACCCTGTCGTCGTCGCGGAGATGGGCGGCGCTGAGGTCGCGCGGCGCCTCAGCATCACCTAGGGCTGGCTATGCACGTGGTGCCGATGCGGCGGAAGCCTAAGCGCTCGTATACCCGTGCCACGTCGATGCTTTCGGCGCCGCAGAAGACTGTGGTCACTCCGCTGTCCAAGGCCTGCCGGGCGAGCAGCTGCGCCACTGCTCCGGCCAGCCCGCGCCGTCGGAACGCCGGCAGCACGCCAACGCCGACTATCTCGCTGACCTGACCCCGCGGGTTGTGGCTGCCGCCCCCGACGGGACCAATGCCGTCGACAAATGCCCCTACGAGGACGCTTCGGCCCGCTCGGATCATGTCCCGGGTGAAGTCCACACGCTCGTGGTCCGCCAGTGTCGCGGCGCCGTCGCGCTCAGCGACTCCAGCGTCTGCGACAGCAGTGCCGGGAGTGTCGAACCCCACACCGATCGCCGCCTGGATCGTTTCCAGGTCATCGTCTTCTGCACCTATCAGCCGCACCCATCCTTCGGCAGGGCGCGGCTCAACCAGCGAACCGAGCGCCAGGAGGGGGCATTCATGGACCGTCAGACCCGCTTCTCGGGCGGACTCGGCCAACGACGGTGCCGTGTCATGGACCCATTCCACTGCCAAGGGGACTTTGAGCTCGGACTGTCGAGCCAGGACCTCGCGGATCTCGTCGACCGTCGGCTCGGCGCTGCGGGTCAGGCCCGGGCGCGCGTAGAACGGCCAGCCCCGCTGGGCCACGAACAGAACCAGCGATCCGTATTCCTCAGCCCGGGCCGTCGCACGCGGAGCAGCGTCGCAGTAGGCGTCGATGCGGGTGAGCAGATCGCGACGGTTGAAGTCGGAAAGGCCGTTATCCAGGAACGCGGGCGAGCCTTCGGCGGGGGTCACGAGGACGAGCCCGTCGTCGCACCTGTCCGTGCAGTCGGCATCGCCATAGCGATGTCGCCCGCAAGCCCTGCGTTGTTGACGACCAGGTCGATATTGGCCTGCAGGCTGACACCATCGGTGTGTTCGTGGAAGAAAGCGAGCAGGAAGGGCGTGACGTCTTTGCCGGTGATCATGTTGTCCTGCAACGACTTCATCGCAGCCGTGAGCGTCGCCTCGTGCAGGTCGCGTGACATCTCCTTGCCATCCGGGATCGGGTTGGCCACCACCAGCGCCTGCTCGAGTCCCAACGTCTTCCGCGCTGCCATCGTGTTCACGATCTCTTCGGCGGACTGCGCAACCCAGGGCACGGCATACCCGCTGTCCTGGATGTAGAAGCCGGGGAACTTCTCGCAGCGGTAGCCCACCAGGCCAACCGAGAGGGTCTCCAGCCGTTCCAGGGTTGCCGCGACATCCAGGATGGATTTCACGCCTGCGCAGACCAGTGCAACCGGCGTGTGGGCGAGCGCAGACAGGTCCGCCGACTCATCGAAGCTCTGGCCGGCGCCACGATGGACTCCACCCAGACCGCCCGTGGCGAAGACCTCGATGCCGGCGCGGTGTGCCAGGTATGCCGTCGAAGCAACGGTGGTCGCCCCCAGCCCCCCGCTAACGATCACGCTGGCGAGATCACGAATGCTCGACTTGACCACGGATCCGTGGGTCGCGATCTGGTCAAGGGCGTTGTCGTCCAACCCGATTCGTACCTGACCGCCGACAATCGCAATAGTTGCCGGCACGGCCCCGGACTCACGAACGGCAGCCTCGATCTCGCGGGCCACCCGGGCGCTGGACTCGGTGGGCAGTCCATGGCTGATGATGGTGGACTCCAGGGCGACGACACCACGACCCTCGCGCAGGGCCGTGCGGACCTCTTCGGCAATGATCACGACAAGCACTCTACGTATTCACCCGGGAGGTGGCCGATGTCAGCGATCGTATGCGTGGCTGGTGACGTCATGCTGGACGTACTCGTGGTGACCCAGGGCCCCATCAGAGTGGATGACGACACGCCCGCGGCCATCACGCTGAGCGCGGGCGGACAGGCCGCCAATGTCGCCGCATGGGTCTGCGCCCTGGGCGGCGAGGCCAGACTCTATGGCCCGCGCAGCCGTGACGCTGTCGGTCAGGTGACCGATGAACGACTGTTGGCTCGCGGCATCACCCTGTGTGCCGAGCCCCAGGACGCGCGCTGCGGCACGGTCGTATCGCTGGTGACGTCCGGAACGCGCAGCCTGGCCTCCGATCCGGGCGACCTGGGCTGGATCGACGACGGGCTCAGTGACTCCTCGTGGCTGGCCGGAGCCGACTGGTTGCACCTCTCGGGCTATCTCCTGTTGCGGGCCCCAGACCCAGAGGTCGTGATCCGTGCCTCGCTCGCGGCGCGGCATGAGGGCGTTCGCGTGTCCATCGACCTGGCCTCGGCCTCGATGATCGAGACCTATGGCGCAGCGGCGTTCTGGGCTCTGGTCGAGAAGCTCGCCCCGACGGTCGTCTTCGGCAACGAGGGTGAATGGGACGTCGTCGGCGTGTTGCCCACGTCGCTCTCGTCGCCCACGTCGCCCACATCGCCCACGTCGCTCACCGTCGAGGCGGTCGTCAAACGCGGAGCCCGCGGGTCGAGCTTTGTCGTCGGCGGTGTGCAGACGTCACGAGACGTTGTTCCAGGTCCCGTGGTCGACGTCACCGGCGCCGGTGATGCCATGGCTGCCGGGTACTTCGTCGGCGGCCCCGAGATGGCGATGGTGGCGGCGGCCCGCTGTGTCGCCCAGATCGGCGCACAGCCTCGATTGTGAGCATGCCGTGCGGCGGAATCCATGAGGCGCGGAGTGCGTTGAGAGTCTTGAGGTAGACAATTGGAGATGCCTGACGCACGAGATCATCTGCCAGAAAGAGGCGACCAGCGGTGCGAGACCCTTCCGAGCTCTACGTGATCGAGACCGACACCCCATTGCGTGACCTGCACGCGTCGGTGATGTTGGTCTCGCTCGGCGGGTTCGTCGATGCCGGCCAGACGCAGCGACTGATAACGGACCACATTCTGGCCACCCTCCCGCACGTCGTCGTGGCGTCCTTCGACGTCGACCAGCTGGTGGACTACCGCGGTCGACGCCCGGCGATGACCTTCGAGCGCGACCGCTGGGCCAGCTACGCCGACCCCAGCCTCCTGCTGTATCGGGTCACCGACGCCGATGGCGCGCCCTTCTTGGTGTTGTCTGGCCCAGAGCCGGACTACCAGTGGGAACGCCTCGTCGAGGCGATCCGCCAGCTCATCGGCATGCTCGGTGTGACGCTCACGGTGACCATTCACGGCATCCCGATGGCGGTGCCACACACCCGCCCTATCGGCCGCACCGCTCACGCGACCAACCCCAAGCTGATCGGTGAGCATGACCCCCTCTTCGGCTCGATGCAGGTGCCGGGAAGTGCCAGTGCGTTGCTCGAGCTCAGGCTGGGTGAGTCCGGTCTTGACGCTCTCGGCTTCGCCGTCCATGTGCCTCACTACCTGGCCCAGGCTCAGTTCGCCGACGCAGCCGTGGTGGGCCTTGAGCTGTTCGTCGGCGCAACGGGGCTCAACATCCCGGCTGAGGATCTCAAGGCCACCGCCGGACTCAACCGGAGCGAGATCGCGCAGGAGATTGCCGGCTCCGAGGAGGTCACCCAGGTCGTGGAGGCGCTTGAGCGCCAGTACGACACCTACATCGAGGGTCGCGAACGGCCCAACCTGCTGACCACCGAGATCCAAAACCTGCCGACGGCCGACGAGATCGGGGCCGAGTTCGAGCAGTTCCTGCGAGCGCAGACCGACGAGGGTTAGTGCCGGCTGGTCGGCCCCGGCAGCTCGGGACGACGGAGGACTTCTCGACCGGCTCAGGGCTTCGGGAACGGCTGAGGTGTTGGAACGGCTCAGGCTTTGGCGTCGGACCAGCGGGCGATGACGCTGGTATCGGACACGAACCTCACGGTGCTCGAGCCGGTCCATCGTCGCGAGCTGGCGGTCAGTGCCGCATCAACTGCCGCGGCAGCTTCGTCGGCGGCTGCGAGTGGCACGTGGACCAGCAGCTCGTCGTGCAGGCATAGGACGATCTGGGCGCCGAGGTGTCGTGTGGTGAGCCGCACGGTCGCTGCCCAGGCCTTGAACAGCTCGGCCGCCGCACCCTGGATGACAGCGTTGCGAGCGAATCGCCCGCGGCCCGCGATGATCGAGGGTAATGATCCAGAGGGAGGGTCAACAGGGTTCTCCCACATCGGAATTCGTCGACCCCCGTATGTTCGGACGGCCTGCGAGGCCGCCCCCGCCTCGTACGCTCGTTGCAGGTAGGCCATGGCAGTGGGGTAGGCCCGTTCAAGGTCCTTGAGCGCCTCGCCGGCTGCCCCGCTGGTTTGGCCGTACATCGCGGCGAGGACCGCAATTTTGGCTACCGGACGATCGACCTTGAGCGCTGCGCCCACCGGCGCATACAGGTCGTCGGCCTGGGTGGCACGCGCGAAGTCCTTGTCACCGGAGACTGCGGCCAGGACCCGGGGCTCGATCTGTCCGAGATCGGAACGCACGAACGCGTAGCCGGGATGCGCCCTGATGGCCGGACGTAGGGGCGTCGGCAGGTTGTGCAGGCCGTTCTGCGCTGTCATCCGGCCGGCAGCGCCGTCCGAGGCGGTCCAGGCACCACGCAGTCGGTCATCCGTCCCGATGTTGGTGTCGAGCCAGTGGTAGCCGTAGGTCGTGGCGATCCGCTCGGCCTTGCGCCAGGTCAGCAACGCGTCCACGAGCGGGTGGGTGTCGCGAAATGGCTCCAGCCGCCAGGCGCGGGTGTCGGGAACGACCACTCCGACCGCAGCCAGAAGGTCCCTCACCTGCAACGGGTTTCGCAGATCCATCGACTCGCGTCCAGGCGCGTGGCGTAGCACTTCGGCGTCACGCGCACGCCGGATCTCGCGGGCGTGCGCCTCGTTGTCCGGCCGGGGTCCGGCGGCCTCTTCGATCAGGGCTTCGATCGTCGGACGGTCGACGGGGAGCCCGGTCGCGGCCAGCTCAACGCACAACAGGGCGGCGGCCGACTCGGACTGGCCGGTGGTGACGGCCCGCACAGATAGCTCGGAGAGGGCCGCCATCTGCCGCGTCGCGGTCTCCACTGCAGCGTCGGCCCACGCACGGACCCGCTGCGGCGAGGTCTGCCATGTGCCCACGACGGCTTCGGGGCGAAGGTAGCCGTCGGACCGGACCGGGCTGTCGGGGTCGCCTT
>JAYSQH010000334.1:0-3560 GCA_043721655.1 Phycicoccus sp.
GTCGCCGTGGGGTCTGTTTCGGGATCGACGAGGACTTCCGGGTTCATTGATGCAGGCTAAGGCGAAGGCGCCGTCTTTGCTACCAGAACGCTGATTCAGGCCAGCGGGACGATCTCGCCCTCCTGCATCGCCGCGAGAGCGTCGGAACGGTCCGGTGGTGAGAGCGACGCTGCGGTCGTCGGTGGCATCACTGGCCTCCGTCAGCTGTTCTGGTAGGGCGCCACCACGACCTCGACCCGCTGGAACTCCTTGAGGTCGGAGTAGCCGGTCGTGGCCATAGCGTGCCGGAGGGCGCCGATGATGTTGGTCGTGCCATCCGCCATCCGGCCCGGCCCGAGGAGGATCTCCTTGAGCGGTGCCAGAGCCCCGACCTGGACCCGTTCGCCTCGCGGCAGAAGCGCATGGTGCGCTTCGGAGCCCCAGTGGAAACCCCTGCCTGGCGCGTCGGTCGCCCGCGCGAGCGCCGCTCCGAGCATCACGGCATCTGCGCCACATGCGATGGCCTTGACGACGTCACCGCTGCGTCCCATGCCGCCGTCGGCGATGACGTGCACATAACGGCCACCGGACTCATCCATGTAGTCCCGTCGCGCGGCCGCCACGTCGGCGATCGCGGACGCCATGGGTGCATGGATGCCCAGTGTGAGCCGCGTGGTGTGGGCCGCGCCGCCCCCGAATCCGACGAGCACCCCGGCTGCTCCGGTGCGCATCAGGTGCAGCGCCGCCGTGTAGGACGAGGCGCCGCCGACGATGACCGGGACGTCAAGCTCATAGATGAAGCGTTTGAGGTTCAGCGGCTCGGCCCGGCTCGATACGTGCTCGGCCGAAACCGTCGTGCCCCGGATGACGAACAGGTCGCACCCGGCCTTGGCGACGGTCTCCCAGAACTCCTGGGTCCGCTGCGGTGACAGTGCGCCGGCCACGGTGATGCCGGCCTCACGTACCTGACGAAGCCGCTCGGTGATCAGATCAGGCTTGATCGGCGCGGCGTAGATCTGTTGCAGCCGCGCGGTTGCAGAGGCGGGGTCGAGCGCGGCGATCTCGGCCAGCAGGGACGTCGGGTCGTCGTACCGCGTCCACAGGCCCTCGAGGTCGAGCACCGGCAGGCCGCCCAGCTTGCCCAGGGCGATGGCGCTCTCCGGGGACATCACCGAGTCCATCGGCGCCGCGATCACGGGAAGGTCGAAGTGGTACGCGTCGATCTGCCACGCCACCGACACCTCCTCGGGGTCACGGGTGCGCCTGGATGGCACCACCGCGATGTCGTCGAAGGAATAGGCCCGGCGTCCGCGTTTGCCGCGGCCGATCTCGATCTCGTTCACGGACCTAGGTTAGCGGCCGAAAGACGCGGGTCAGCGGCAACCGGCGCCGCAGACGTCAGTGACGGCTGTAGTTGGGTGCCTCGATGGTCATCTGGATGTCGTGCGGGTGACTCTCCTTGAGGCCCGCCGCCGTGATCCGGATGAACTTGCCGCGAGCCTGCAGCTCGGGGATCGACGGGGCGCCGACATAGAACATGGACTGTCGCAGGCCCCCGACCAGCTGGTATGCCACGGCCGCGAGCGGACCGCGGTAGGGCACCTGGCCTTCGATTCCCTCGGGCACGACGAGGTCATCGTCGGTGATATCACCCTGGAAGTAGCGGTCCTTGGAGTAGGACTTGCCCCGGCCGCGGGACTGCATGGCACCGAGAGAACCCATGCCGCGGTAGGACTTGAACTGCTTGCCGTTGATGAAGACCAGCTCGCCAGGGCTCTCCTCGCAGCCGGCCAGCAAGGAACCAAGCATCACCGTGTCGGCACCTGCCACGAGTGCCTTGGCGATGTCTCCGGAGTACTGCAGGCCGCCGTCACCGATCACCGGTACCCCAGCCGCCTTGCAGGCCAGGGCTGCTTCATAGATCGCGGTGACCTGCGGGACACCAACGCCGGCAACGACCCGGGTCGTGCAGATCGAGCCGGGGCCTACGCCCACCTTGACGCCATCGGCGCCGGCGTCGATCAGGGCCTGAGCACCTGCCCGCGTCGCCACGTTGCCGCCGACGATGTCGACATGGGCCACGCCGGGTTCGGACCTGAGCCGCCGCATCATGTCGGTGACACCCCTGGCGTGGCCGTTGGCCGTGTCCACGACCAGAAGGTCGACGCCGGCTTCGACCAGCTCCATCGCGCGCTTCCAGGCGTCGTCGAAGAACCCGATCGCCGCCCCGACGCGCAGCCGACCCGAGTCGTCCTTGGTGGCCAGCGGGTACTGCTCGGTCTTGACGAAGTCCTTGACGGTGAACAGGCCCCTGAGCCGCCCGGCCTCATCAACCAGCGGGAGCTTCTCGATCTTGTTGCGGGCCAGGAGCGCCAGCGCGTCCATCTTGTCCACGCCGACCCGCGCGGTGATCAGCGGCATCCGGGTCATGACCTCGGACACGGGGCGACTGAAGTCCGTCTCGAAGCGCAGGTCGCGGTTGGTGATGATGCCGACCAGCAGCCCGTCGCGGTCAATCACGGGTAGCCCAGAGATGTGGAACTGCCCGCACAGCTGGTCGACCTCGGCCAGCGTCGCGTCCGGAGTCGTGGTGATCGGATCCGAGACCATGCCCGACTCGGAGCGCTTGACCCGGTCGACCTGCGCGGTCTGGTCCTCGATCGAAAGGTTGCGGTGCAGGATGCCCATACCGCCTTCGCGGGCCATCGCGATGGCCATCCGCGCCTCGGTGACGGTGTCCATGGCCGCGGAGACCAGCGGGAGCCTGAGAGAGATGTTGCGCGACAAGCGGGTCGAGGTGTCGACCTGACTGGGCACGATCTCGGTGGCTCCGGGGAGCAGCAGCACGTCGTCAAAAGTCAGGCCGAGCGCTGCGAACGGCGCGGGAACAGCGGATTCCGGGGCGCCGGGTGAGCTCATTTGCCGATTCTACGACAGCGAGCTGGCGCGCACTGACAACCCGTCAAACGCTGTTGTATGCCGCCTTCGTCGCCTCGAGTGGGTCATGGGGCCACCACCCCGGAGGCGGGGTGTCGTGAGATTTCTTGGTCAAGTCTTGGACAAGTGAGCCTTGTCCAGACCCCCACCCCGCGGGTAGCGTCCAGATCGCGTGTGCTGACTGCCCGCCAGAGCTGGGCCGGGGACCATCGAAGGAGACACCGTTGGCTGAAGTATCTCGCCTGCCCGGGCCGGTCGCAGATCTCTGGGAATGGCAGCTCGATGGCTCCTGCCGACGTGAGGGTCCTGACGTCTTCTTCCACCCCGACGGCGAGCGCGGCCCGGCACGACGCAACCGTGACCGCGCGGCCAAGGCCGTGTGCGTGGGCTGCCCGGTCGTCGTGAGCTGCCGCGAGCACGCGCTGAGGGTCCGTGAGCCATACGGCGTGTGGGGTGCCACGACCGCAGACGAACGTGATGTGGCGTATGCCGGTGCGCCCGCCTTCCCTGCCGCGAGCCGAGCCGCGAGCTGAACATGGGCGACACGGTCGACGTGCCGATCCGAGATGCGATGATCCGGCTCGGTCAGCTGCTGAAGCTGGCCGGCGTCGTCGATGACGGTGCGCAGGCGCGGGCCCTGATCG
>JAYSQH010000335.1:0-1560 GCA_043721655.1 Phycicoccus sp.
CTCGAGCCCGACAACGACTTCACCGTGCCGGACACCGCGGTCTCCGCGGTGTTCTTCGGCCTCGGCTCGGACGGCACCGTCGGTGCCAACAAGAACTCGATCAAGATCATCGGTGACGGTACCGACCAGTACGTCCAGGGGTACTTCGTGCTCGACTCGAAGAAGTCCGGCGGAGGCACCGTCTCGCACCTGCGCTTCGGCGCCGACGAGATCCGCTCGACCTACCTGATCGAGTCGGCTGACGTGATCGGCATCCACCAGTTCTCACTCCTTCGCACGGTGAAGGTCCTGGAGCTGGCCAAGCAGGGCGGCACGATCCTGCTCAACTCGCCCTACCCGGATGACCAGGTGTTCGACCAGCTTCCGGTCGAGGTGCAGCAGCAGCTGATCGACAAGGACCTGAAGCTGTTCGTCATCGACGCGCACCGGGTGGCCCGCGATGTCGGCCTCGGAGCGCGGATCAACACGATCATGCAGCCCTGCTTCTTCCACGTCTCTGGTGTCCTCCCTGCGGACGAGGTCATCCCGCGCATCAAGGCCTCCATCGAGAAGGAGTATGGCAAGCGCGGCCGCAAGGTCGTTGAGAAGAACTTCGCCGCCGTCGACATGGCGCTCAGCCAGCTGAGCGAGGTCAAGGTGCCGGCCGAGACGAGCAGCACGCTGCACCGGATGCCCCCGATGCCCGACAACGCGCCCGACTTCGTCAAGGACGTCACCGCGCTGCTGATTCGCGGCGAAGGCGACCTCCTGCCGGTCAGCGTGATGCCCGCAGACGGCACCTGGCCGACCGGTACCGCGCAGTGGGAGAAGCGGGCGATAGCCCAGGACCTGCCGATCTGGGACCCGGACCTCTGCACCGACTGCGGCAAGTGCGCGGTGACGTGCCCTCATACCGCGGTACGGATCAAGATCTTCCCGAACGAGCAGCTCGAAGGCGCCCCCGGGGGGTTCCAGAGCAAGGCCTTCAAATCGAGGGACCTGCCTGACTATCAGCTCAGCATCGCCATTGCCGCGGATGACTGCACCGGCTGCGGGATCTGCGTGGACGTGTGCCCGGCGGTCTCCAAGACCGACCCGAGCCACAAGTCGCTCAACCTCGCCGACGCGCTGGAGAACCGGGACGCCCTGCGGACGAGCTACGAACACTTCCTGACCATCCCCGAGGTGGACCGCACCAAGGTCCGCCACGACACGGTCAAGGGTGTCTCCCAGCTCCAGCCGCTGTTCGAGTTCTCGGGTGCGTGCTCAGGCTGTGGTGAGACTCCGTACCTGAAGACGCTGACCCAGCTCTTCGGCGATCGGATGCTCATCGCCAACGCGACGGGCTGCTCGTCGATCTACGGCGCCAACCTGCCGACGACCCCGTACACCGTCAACGCCGACGGCCGCGGACCGGCCTGGGCGAACTCGCTGTTCGAGGACAACGCGGAGTTCGGCTTGGGTCTGCGACTGGGCTGGGAACAGCAGAACGGTGAGGCCCGCCGGTATGTCGGTGAGCTCAGTGAGCTGATCGGCGCCGACCTGGCCGAGGAGCTGCTGAACGCTGACCAGAGCAACGAG
>JAYSQH010000336.1:0-3805 GCA_043721655.1 Phycicoccus sp.
AGGACAACGGTTTACGTGGAGCGGGCGACGAGAATCGAACTCGCGTGGTCAGTTTGGAAAACTGAGGCTCTACCATTGAGCTACGCCCGCATACAGCGCCCGTTTGGTGAAGGGCAGCGCTGCGAGGCGTTAGCCTAATGCCCGCTGTCCTTCGTTTCGAAACCCGACCCCTGACAGGGCCGGCCACTGACAAATCGGGAAGCAGCGGGCTGTGGCGCAGCTTGGTAGCGCGCTTCGTTTGGGACGAAGATGTCGCAGGTTCAAATCCTGTCAGCCCGACCAAATTCTTCTACTTCGTGAAGTCGCAAGATGTGTCACTCCACGACCCTGCAGACAGCGTTTCTTGCGACTTCACGAGAGGTATGGCGGGTGGTTGAGTCTGTGGGGGCCCATGGGCCACGGGCGACCGCTCCGTTCGGACCATCACCGTGCAGCCGATACCATGGACCGGTGCTCGGCATGCTTGCCGAGGCTTGCGAAGTCCATTTGCCCCCATGATTTCCCCCCATGATCTGGAGTGCCGCGCAGTGAAGAGTGCCGTTGAGACCCTGAACCCGACCCGCGTCAAGCTGACCGTTGAGGTCCCGTTCGCCGAGCTCAAGCCGAGCCTGGACGCGGCCTACAAGACGATCGGCTCGCAGATCAACGTTCCCGGTTTCCGCGCCGGCAAGGTCCCCGCCCGGATCATCGACCAGCGTGTTGGTCGCGGTGCCGTGCTCCAGGAAGCCGTCAACGAGGCCCTTCCCCGCTTCTACGGCCAGGCCATCGAGGAGAACAAGATCCGACCGCTGGGCCAGCCCGAGGTCGACGTGACCGAGGTGCCTGCCGAGGATGGCCAGGACCTCAAGTTCACCATCGAGGTCGACATTCGACCCGAGGTGGTACTGCCCGACTACGACGGCATCGCGGTTGAGGTCGACGTGGTTGACGCTGAGGCTGCCGCGGCGGACGTGGAGGAGCGGATGACCGCCCTGCGTCAGCGTTTCGGCACTCTGACCACAGTGGACCGGGTTGCCGCGACCGGCGACTTCGTGGCCATCGACCTCACCGCAACGATCGGCGACGAAGAGATCGACACGGCCAAGGGCATCTCCTACGAGCTCGGCACCGGCAACATGATCGACGGCCTGGACGCCGCGCTCGTCGGGATGGCTGTCGAAGAGACCAAGACCTTCAGCGCACCGCTGGCTGGTGGCGAGCACGAGGGCAAGGACGCCGAGGTCACCGTGACCGTGCAGTCGGTCAAGGAGCGCGTGCTGCCCGAGCTCGACGACGAGTTCGCCCAGCTCGCCTCCGAGTTCGACACCCTCGTGGAGCTCCAGGCCGACGTCCAGGCGCAGGCCGACCGCGCCACGAAGTTCGACCAGGGCGTTCAGGCCAGGGACAAGATCCTCGCGCACCTGCTGGGCAACACCGAGATTCCCGTCCCCGATGCACTGATCGAGGCCGAGGTCAAGCAGCACCTCGAGGGTGAGGACCGTCTCGAGGACCAAGAGCACCGGGCCGAGGTTGACGCCAACACCCGTAAGGCCATGCGTACCCAGTTCCTGCTCGATGCGATCGCCGAGAAGGAGAAGGTCAGCGTTGCCCAGAACGAGCTGATCGAGTACCTCGTGATGTCGGCCCAACAGTTCGGCATGGACCCCAACGAGTTCGCCAAGTCCGTCGACGAGGGTGGCCAGATCCCCTCGATGGTGGCCGAGGTCGCCCGTCGCAAGGCGCTCGCCGCAGTCCTGAACAAGGCCAAGGTCGTCGACACGGCCGGTAACGAGGTCGACCTGAACGAGCTCGACGCCGGCGATGGCGCCCTCGGCTATGACGAGGGCCACGACCACGACCACGAGGGCCACGACCACAGTGGTCACGACCACGAGGGCCACGATCACGACCACGAGGGCCACGGCGAGGATGACGACCACGCCTGACTTATAGCGACCTGGCCGAGTGGCTCAGATGGTGGGGCGTCCGAGAGCCCGGTAGGTCCATCCGGCTTGCCGCCAGAGGACCGGGTCGAGGGCGTTGCGGCCGTCGATGATGTGCTGCCGGGCCACGACGCCGGCGAGCCTGGCCGGGTCGATCTCGCGGTAGACCTGCCACTTGGTCAGGTGCAGCACGACGTCGGCGTCAATGCAGGCGTCCTCGATCGCGTCCGCATAGTTTAGGTCGGGATGGCTGCGCCGGGCCCCTGGCAGAGCCTTGGGGTCATGGACCGTGACGGTCGCACCCTCCAGACGCGCCGCATGGGCGACGTCGAGTGCGGGAGAGTCGCGGATGTCGTCGCTATCCGGTTTGAACGCCGCCCCAAGGATCGCGACCCGTTTGCCGTTGAGGGTGCCGCCGCATTGTTCACGGGCGAGGTCCACCATCCGCGAGCGGCGTCGAAGGTTGATCGCGTCGACCTCGCGCAGGAACGTGAGCGCATCATCGGCGCCGAGCTCACCGGCCCGTGCCATGAAGGCCCGGATGTCCTTGGGCAGGCAGCCGCCGCCGAAGCCGATGCCTGCGTCGAGGAACTTGCGGCCGATCCGGTCGTCGTGGCCGATCGCGTCGGCCAGCTGCGCCACGTCAGCGCCGGCGGCCTCGCAGACCTCTGCCATGGCGTTGATGAACGAGATCTTGGTGGCCAGGAAGGAGTTGGCCGCAACCTTGACGAGCTCGGCGGTCGGCAGATCCGTCACCAGCCTGGGCATGCCCGTCGCCAAGGCGCCGGCATAGACCTGATCGAGCAGCGCCGCGTCGTTGTCGGCGCCCGGGCCGGTGACGCCATAGACGAACCGGTCGGGCGCGAGGGTGTCCTGGACGGCGAAGCCTTCGCGCAGGAACTCGGGGTTCCACATGAGGTGAACGTCCTGGCCTGCCGGTGCGACGTCCTGGAACCGGCGAAGGAGGCGGGCAGCGGTCCCGACCGGCACGGTCGACTTGCCGACGACCAGGGTCTGGCGTGACAAGAGCGGCGCCAGCGCCTCGACGGCGGCGTCGACCCAGGTCATGTCCGCGGCGTACTCACCTTGGAGCTGCGGCGTACCGACGCACAGGAAGTGGACATCGGCGGCAGCCGCGTCGGCGTAGTCGCTGGTGAAGGTCAGGCGCCCGGTGGCGAGTGCGCGTTCGAGCAGCTCTTGCAGTCCGGGCTCGAAGAACGGCGTCTCGCCGCGGGACAGCATCTGCGCACGCTCGGGCATCGAGGCGTCGACCGCGATGACGGTGTGTCCGACGTCGGCCATGCAGGCCGCGTGAACGGCGCCGAGGGGACCCAGGCCGATGACCGAGAGCGTGAGCGACATGGCGCCAACCCTAATGAACCGAACACCTCTGCGCGTGACCGGAGTCCTCGATCCCACCCGATACTCTGGTCGGCGATGACTAGTCGCGAGGGTGTGCCCGTTCCTGCCGACGATGGCGCTGTGAGCGGCCGTGTTCTCATGCTCGTCTGGACGGGTGTCAGCACCGACACCCGCGTGCTGCGGGAGGCCCGCACGCTCGTCGAGGCAGGCTGGTCCGTGCACATCATCGGACGGGCAGTTCCGTCCGATTTCATTGCTCCGCAAGGGATTTCGGTTTCCAGCGTCGGCGCGCCACCGTCGGCGCAGGGCCGTACCCGCAAGCTGAGCGTCATCGAGCGGGCTGGTCGCTGGTTGATGCTGCCCGAGCATGTGCGCCGCCGTCTGGGCACGTGGCAACGTGAGGCCCTGGTCGAGGCGCACGGGCATCAGGCCGACGTGGTGCACGCGCACGACTTCTCGGCACTGCCGGTCGGTGCCGCGTTGGCGCAGCAGTGGGGGGTCCCGCTGGTTTACGACAGCCA
>JAYSQH010000337.1:0-2677 GCA_043721655.1 Phycicoccus sp.
TGACCTTGAGGTCCGGCACCACGTTGGAGGCGTTGGCGGCGTTGTCCAAGGGCGGATACGTGGCCCGTGATGATGCCGCCGTTCTGGACGAGTCGTACCGGCTGCTGCGCACCCTGGAGCACAGGATTCAGCTGTTCAGACTGCGCCGCACCCATCTGATGCCCACCACCGAGGCGGATCTGCGACGGTTGGGCAGGGCCGTAGGCCACCGTAGCGACCCTGCTCGGGCGGTGGTCGCGCAGTGGCAGCAACAGGCGCGCGAGGTGCGCCGACTCCATGAGCGGCTCTTCTACCGACCTTTGCTCACCGCGTCCGCGAGGCTCAGCAGCACCGAGGCGAGACTCACCCCCGAAGCCGCGCGAGAACGCCTGGCAGCGTTGGGCTTTCGTGATCCGGCCGGGGCCATGCGACACCTTGAGGCACTCACCATTGGGCTGAGCCGGCGGGCTGCGATCCAGAGGACCTTGCTGCCGGTGATGCTGGGATGGTTCGCTGACGAGGCAGATCCCGATGCCGGCCTGTTGTCATTCCGGCGGATCAGCGAGTCCCTGGGCGCGTCCCACTGGTACCTCAAGATGCTTCGCGACGAGGGCAGTGCCGCCGAGCGACTCGCTCACATCTTGGCCCGGAGCCGTTACGCTGCAGACCTGCTCACCAGCGCGCCGGAGTCAGTTGCCATTCTGGGTGACATCGGGGGTTTGGCCCCCCGAGAGCGGGAGGCGATCCTGGCCACGATGAGATCGGCGATCGGTCGCAAGGCTGAGCCAGACGACGCGATCAAGGCGGCGCGGGTCGTCCGACGTCAGGAGCTCTTCCGTATTGCGGTGGCCGACCTCAGCGGGGTCCTGGACCTCTCCGGGGTGGGCGCGGCGCTGACCGACCTGACGTGTGCGACGCTTCAGTCCGCGCTCGACATCGCGATCAGGGGGGTGGAAGCCGACCTCAACAGGCCGCTGGGCACCAGACTCCTCGTGGTGGGTATGGGCAGCCTCGGCGGTGGCGAGATGGGCTACGGCTCGGATGCGGACGTCATGTTCGTTCACCAGGCCGGCGAAGGCGTCGACGAGACCGATGCCCAGAAACAGGCCACGTCGGTCGTTCAGGAGGTGCTACGGCTGTTGGCTCTCGCCGGTCCGGACCCACAGCTAATCGTCGACCCCGACCTGCGCCCCGAGGGCAAGGCGGGTCCGCTGGTGCGCACGCTCGCGGGCTACGCCTCCTACTACGAGCGTTGGTCGCTCACCTGGGAGGCGCAAGCGCTGCTGCGTGCGACGCCGGTGGCCGGCGACGCCGACTTGGGGCGGGCGTTCTGCGACCTGATCGGCCCGATCCGGTGGCCTGACGGCGGAGTCTCGGCACACGGCATACGAGAGATCCGTACGCTCAAGGCGCGGATGGAGGCAGAGCGTCTGCCGCGGGGCGCAGATCCCAAGACGCACTTCAAGCTGGGGCTCGGCGGGCTCTCCGACGTCGAGTGGACGGCTCAGCTCATCCAGCTTCGCCATGCCTTTGAGATCGAGGGACTACGTACCACCGGGACCCTGACAGCCTTGGCCGCCGCCGCTGAGGCTGGCCTGGTCCCACCCGCAGACGTGGAGACGATGTCACGCGCATGGGCATTTGCCTCCTCGCTGCGAAACGCCTCCGTGCTGTGGCGCGGTCGACCGGTTGATGCACTTCCCAGCGATCTGAGAGATGCAGATGGCATTGGCCGGATCGTGGGACGCGAGGCCGGTGAGGGGGACAAACTGGCCGAGGCCTACCGGCGTCTGGCCCGCCGCGCACGGGTCGCCGTCAATTTCAACTTTTCCGAGTCGCAATAGAAAGGTAGCGTCGCACCGATGAGCAAGCGGGCGGGGGACTCGAACGAGCGCCACGCCATGCCCTCTTACTCCGAGGTCTTCCGGACTCGCGGCTACCTGGCAATCTTCCTGGCCGCGGCATTGTCGACCTGGGGGGACTATCTGGCGCGCGTGACGATCGCCGCCTACGTGTTCAAACGGACCGGCTCGCCGTTGGCGGCTGCTGCGATCTTTGCCGTCAGTCTGTTGCCCACCATCTTCGGACGCAGTCTCCTTGCACCCATCGCCGACCGCATCCCTTACAAGAACGTGCTGATCGCCTCGCACCTGACACGGGCAGTGCTCGTGGCTGCGCTGGTCGCCATGGTGAGCATGGATGTGCCCTTGTGGACGTTGTTCGGCCTGCTGTTCCTGCTCGAGCTCGCTGGCGGTCCGGCCGTCCCCTCTGGCCAGATCTTGATGACCGACCTGTTCGCCGATCGCCGGCTGTACGCCCGTGCGCTGGGCCTGGGCACGCTGAGCGAGCAGGTCAACCAGGCCATCGGGCTTGGCGTCGGCGGGTTGGTGGTGGCCTGGGTGGGGACCGACGGGGCGCTGTGGTTCGACCTCGCCACATTCCTCATCTCGGCTCTGGTCATCGCGTTGGTGGTGAGGGTTCAGGCCATCCGCGGGACACCGAGCGCCGGCATCATCGGGTTCTTTCACGACGTAGGCGAAGGTGCCGGCTATCTGTTCCGCCACCCGGTGCTGGTCCATCTGCTGGCGCTGAGTCTTTGCGCCGTTTGGGCGACCACCGCGCCCGAGGCCGTGGCCATTGCCTATGCAGCGTCTAAGAATGCGTCCGGGTCGGCGAGTCTTGGCGGTCTGCTCATGGC
>JAYSQH010000338.1:0-6964 GCA_043721655.1 Phycicoccus sp.
GATGGCGCGACGACCTCAATGGCCTTCGACCAGGAGCTGCCCGAGTCGCTCTGGGTCGGCAGCCGCGAGAGCACCACCTTGGTGACGCGTGGCTCGGTCGGGATGTCCGAGGCCGCGCAGCGGCTCTCGATCCTGCCTGCAGGTCATCCGCAGGGATACCAGGACTGCTTCAACGGCTTCGTGTCCGACGTGTACGCAGCAGTCGCGGGGGAGACGCCAGAGGGACTGCCGCGCTTCGAGGACGGCCTACGGGCCGCTGTTCTCACCGAGGCCGTCTTGGCCTCGTCCGCCTCTCGATCCTGGGTGGAGGTACCCGCATGAAGCTCGGATTCCTCACCGCGTGCCTGCCCAAGCAGAGCCTTGGCGACATCGCCGCCTATGCCGAGCACGCGGGATACGAGGCGCTAGAGGTCGCTGCGTGGCCTGCCCTGGGGGACAGGCCGTTCACGGCAACGCACCTGGACGTGGCCGACCTGACGCGAGCCGGCGCCGACCAGGTGCGAGCACTCTTCGAGCGCCACTCGTTGACGCTGTCTTCGCTGGCCTTCTATGACAACAACCTTCACCCCGACCCTGACGAGCGGCGTGCGATCAACGACCACGTCCTGGCCTGCATCGACGCCGCGGCCCTGCTGGGCTGCCCTACCGTCGGTACGTTCGTCGGCCGCGACCCCTCCCGAAGCGTCGCCGAGAACCTGGCGGACGCCGAGAAGGTCTTCGCGCCGCTGGTCGAGCGGGCCGGTGAGAACGGGGTCAAGCTGGTCATCGAGAACTGCGTCATGGAGGGCTGGCACCCCGACGGCTACCCCGGCAACCTCGCCTACTCCCCCGAGCTTTGGGAGTGGATGTTCTCGCTCGGGCTCTACCTTAACTACGACCCCTCCCACCTGGTCTGGATGGGCATCGACCCCGTGGCCGCGCTCAAGCCCTACGTGGACAAGGTCGCCCACGCCCAGGCCAAGGACATCCAGGTCTTCCCGGAGCTGCGCAACCGGTACGGCTACCCCGGCAAGGCCGTCAACCGCGCCGATCCCTGGGACGTCGGCTGGTGGCGCTACCGCGTCCCCGGTCTCGGCGACGTCGACTGGCGTCGCGTCATCGACACCCTCTACGAGGGCGGCTTTGACGGCGTCCTCTCGGTCGAACACGAAGACCCCGTCTGGGGCGGCACCGAAGACCTCGTCCGCACCGGCCTCGACGTCGCCCACCGCACCCTGCGCCCACTCATCGTCGCCTGACCGGCCAGACGAACCAGTACTGAGGAGAGACATGACCGACATGATGACCGCCGTGCGCCTGCACGCACCGGGCGACCTTCGGCTGGACGAGATTCCCATTCCCGAGCCCGAGTCGGGCGAAGTCCTGGTGCGAGTCCACCGGTGCGGTATCTGTGGAACGGACCTGCACATCGTCAAGGGCAACTTCCCCGCACCCAACCTTCCGCTGGTGCTGGGTCACGAATTCTCGGGGACCGTCGTGGCGCTGGGCGCTGGGGTGAGCGACGTGGCCGTCGGCGCACCGGTGGTCGTCGACATCAACATCGCCTGCGGCCACTGCTACTTCTGCACCCGTGGTCAGAAGCTCTTCTGCCCGCAGGTCTCCCAGTTGGGTGTTCATCGCGCAGGTGGCCTTGCGGAATACGTCACCGCGCCCGCCACCAATCTGCACGTCCTGCCGGACTCCCTGTCGCTGGACACGGCCGCCTACGTCGAACCGCTCGCATGCGCTGTGCACGGTCAAGACCGCATTGGGATTCGTTCTGGTGACAGCGTGTTGGTCCTCGGCGGAGGCCCCATGGGATTGGCGCACATTGCCCTTGCGCGATTGAACGGCGCAAGCAAGATCATCGCCTCCGAGCCTGACCCGTCGCGCCGCCAACTCGCGCAACAAATGGGTGCCGATGAGCTCATCGACCCCAGCAGCCAGGAGGTCCAAGAAGCCGTATCAGACCTGACCGGCGGAATCGGCCCCGACGTCGTGATCGAGGCTGTCGGCAGCATCGCCACGTACGAGGCTTCCATCACCGCCGTCCGGCGAGGCGGCAAGGTCCTCGCCTACGGTGCCCCACCTCAGGGCGCCGCCATGTCGCTGCGGCCATTCGACATCTACGCCAAGGAGCTCACGATCGTCGGTTCGTATGCCGGCACGTACGACACCTGGCCCCGAGCGATCGCGCTCCTGGCCGGCGGTCGATTCGACCCCAGCCTGATCGTCGACTCCATTCGCCCTCTGGGTGAGGCGGTCGACGCCATCAAGGACCTCGAGCACAACCGCTCGATCGTCAAGATCCACATCCAGCCCTGACCTTAGGAAGGCCCCCCATGACCCTGCACCGCGTTACCCACAAGCGCCGCTGGCTCTCCAGCATCGTCACCGTTGGCGTGGCCACTGCCCTGGCAACCAGTTGCGCCGCCGGAGGCGGCGGGAGCACAAGCGCCAACGGCAAGCCCACCCTGCACGCGATCTTCCTGCCCGCCACCTGGGGCCAAGTCGTCAAGGACCAGTTGGCACCGCTGTACGAGAAGGAGACCGGAGTCAAGGTTGACGTCCAGCTCATCGGCCGAGACGCCATCCACGAGAAGATGGCCACCCTGTTCGCGGCGCAGGACTCCAGCTTCGACATCTTCAACCTGGACTACAACTGGATCCCCGAGTTCGGCGAGGCCGGACACCTCGTGCCCATGGACAACGTCCTTAGCGCCCAGGACAAGTCCGACTTCATGCCCCTAGCCCTTAAGGTGGCGACCTGGAAGGACAAGCTCCTGGGCATTCCTCAGACGATCCACCCAGCCCTGCTGTGGTACCGCAAGGACCTTTATGAGGACCCGAAGGTCATGGCCGACTTCAAGTCGGCGACCGGTCATGATCTGGCGGCGCCCAAGACCATGGACCAGTGGCTGGAGCAGGTCAAGTTCTTCAATGGCCGCACCATCAACGGCCAGAAGCTTTCTGGGTGGGCCGCCCAAGCGGCCAAGGGCTTCGGCAACGTGCACACCTGGCTCAGCTTCTGCTACAGCTACGACTGCAAACCGTTCAACAACGACTTCACCAAGTCAGCGCTGTCCACGCCACAGAGCAAGGCGGCGACCGCGCGCTGGGCCGAGATGATGAAGTACATGCCCGAAGGGGCCAACCAGTTCGCCTACGACAACGTCACCACCGCCGCGCAGCAGGGGACGATCGCCACCGCGATCCAGTGGTCCTGGGGTGCGTTCGCCGTCGATGACCCCAAGGCGTCAAAGACCGTCGGAAAGTGGGCGTTCACCCAGATCCCCGCGGGACCGTCGGGAACCAGCAGCGCTCACCTGGCCGAATGGGTGATCTCCGTGTCCAAGTACTCCAAGAACATCGAGGAGTCCAAGAAGTTCGCCGCATGGCTGGAGACGAAGAAGAACGACGTCTTCCAGGCCGACCACGGTGGCGGCGACCCCGTCCGCGCCTCGAGCTACGACGACCCGCAACTGACAGCACAGAAGATCGAGAACAGCGACGCGCTGCGCTTCCGGCGCCTGCCCGACGTGCTGACGGCGATGAAGACGGCCCAGCCGCGTCCCTTCTTCCCGGCCGAGGAGAGCTGGGAAACCACATTCAGCACCCAACTCAGCGCTATCTCCCAGGGGCAGGCAACCGTGGACCAGGGCCTGGCCGCCGCCGATGCCGGGGTCGACAAGAGCCTCAAACAGTGATGAGGAAGTGACGACGTGACGAGCACCTCGTCGCCAACCGTAGTCGTCCCGACGGATCAGCCGCCGTCGGGACGGGCCCGGCCTCGACGACCACGACAACTACTGCGGTTGGCCAGCATGTGGCCCGGCCTGCTGGTGCTCGGCCTGTTCTCCCTGTACCCGGCCATCTACTCTGCGGTCATCTCACTGTTCCACTGGAAGCTGCTGGCGGCCGGGGACCGGCGGTTCGTCGGGCTGCGGAACTACACGGACCTGCTGTCAGACCCCGCCTTTTGGCACTCCGTCCAGGTGACACTGGTGTTCGTCGCCGCATCCGTCGGACTGGAATTCCTGATCGCCTTCGGCCTGGCACTGGTCTTCTTCCGCGGACTGCCCGGGGACAAGATCATGCGGGCACTGATCCTCCTGCCCATGCTGTGCGCACCTGTCGTCGTCGGGCTGTTGGCCCGCTTCAGCCTCGAGCCCACGTTCGGCATCGTCAATCAGCTCTTGCGGGTCGTCGGGCTCGGCACCCACGACTTCCTCGGGAACATTTCCCTGGCGCTACCGACCCTGATCGCCATCGACGTATGGCAGTGGACCCCGTTCCTGTTCCTCATCCTCCTGGCCGCCATGCAGGGGGTCCCCGAGGAGGTCATCGAAGCATCCAAGATCGACGGCGCCTCGTGGCCACGCATCATCTGGCACCAGTTCCTGCCCATCCTGCAGTACCCGATCCTGGTCGGGCTAGCCCTGCGGGTCATCGACGCCTTCAGGGTCTACGACCTGGTGTTCATGACGACCCGAGGCGGCCCCATCGACGTCACTTCGACGATGTCCTGGCAGATCTACGACGTCGGCTTCCGCAGCTTCACCATTTCATACGCGGCCGCCTTCTCCTGGCTGCTCCTGCTCCTGGTGATGCTGACCGTCAGCACCATGATGCGGCGCATCGTGGTCAACCAGGTGAGCGGGTAAGCGACATGCCAACAGCGAGCACCCTCCGCCGACCAGCTCGACACTGGTCCACGCCTGTTCGATTCGGGATCGCCGCCATCGCCACCGCGGTCTTCATCGCCCCCGTCCTGTGGATGGTTGCCACCGCGTTCAAGACCAGCAACCAGGCCTTCTCACAAGACCCGGTGTTCTTCTTCACACCCACCCTGACCAACTTTTCCGACGTAGTCGGTGGCAGCAAGTTCGGCTACGCCCTGATCAACAGCATTCAGGTCTCGGGCATCTCGGCATTCCTGGCAGTGCTACTCGGCTCCGGGATCGCCTACCCAATGGCCCGGTTCTCCTTCAAGGGCAAGCACCAACTGAGCAGCTGGATCCTGTCCCTGCGGATCGTCCCCCCGATCGTCACCATCATCCCGCTGTTTCTGATGATGCGCACCGTAGGCCTCAATGGCACCCTTTTGTCCATCATCATGCTGCACACCTTCATGAACCTGCCGCTGGCGGTGTGGCTCCTGCGAGGCTTCTATGCTGACGTCCCCAAAGAGATCGAGGAGGCGGCCGCCATCGACGGCCTCGGCCGGCTCTCCACGTTCCTTCGTATCGCGCTTCCGCTGGCCATGCCCGGCGTGGCATCAACGGCGCTGCTGAGTTTCGTCTTCTCCTGGAATGAGTTCCTCTTCGCCAACATTCTGTCCGGCGCTAACACCAGGACCGCGACCGTGGCCCTGACCGAGTTCGTCACCCCCGTCGGTACGGAGTGGACCCGCATCATGGCGGCAGGAACCATCGTCGCGCTCCCGGTCTGGATCGCCGCGCTGGCAGCTCAGAAGTACCTGGTCCGCGGGCTCACCCTGGGCGCGGTGAAGTAACCATCCCGCGACCACCACTCGATGAACATCTCAACACGACTCACCGCATCACACTAGGAGGATCCCATGGGCGCAGACACCCGATTCCAATACGCATACAATTCCCTCGTTTACTTCGGGGAGGACCTTGCGGAGTCGGTCGATCGCGTCGCCCGCTTCGGTTACGACGCGATCGAGATCGTCGGTGAACCTACCAAGATCGACCCGCACCGGGTGGCGAAACTGACCAAAGACGCCGGCATCGGCGTGAGCAGCATCTGCTCCATCTACACCGCAGACCGGGATCTGGTTCACCCCGACCCCGATACGAGAGGCGCCGCAGTCCAATACGTCAAAGACCTCGCCGACTTCGCAGCCACGATGGACTGCCCCACGGTCGTCGTGCACCCAACCGCCAACATGAAGATCAAGCCCCTTGCTGACCCCGAGCAAGAATGGGCCTGGGCCGTCGAATCCATCCGGACAGCGGGGGAGTACGCGGCCGAACGGGGCGTGAGCTTCTCCCTGGAGGCTTGGAACCGATACGAGTCCTACCTCCTAAACCGCCTCGAGCAGGCCCGCAGCCTCTGGGCTGACACCGGTCTCAGCAATGGCGGCGTCCAAGGCGACACCTTCCACATGAACATCGAGGAGGCATCGATCGCCGACGCCTTCCGCGCAAGCAAGGGCGTCCTACAACACGTTCACCTGGCCGACTCCGACCGCACCGCTCCTGGGGGCGCGCTGGTCGACTTTGAACCCATCATCGAAGCCCTCGTGGACATCGACTATGACAAGTACCTCAGCTTCGAGCTGCTCCCGGCCGCGGCCGACCCCTTCTCCGGCGGCAGCCACGAGGAGTTCTTCGACCGCTACACCGAGCGCGCGATCCGCACCATCAAGGCCATCGAGGAAAAGGTGCGTACACGCCGACTGCTCGCGGGCAAGGGCTGACATGACGGGCCCCGATTCATTGAAGCTCGGACTGAGCACCTTCGTGCTGGCCTCACCCTTCTCCGACAACGACCTGCCGCTATTCGGCAAGGTCCGTCAGTGGGGGTACGACCATGTCGAGGTCTGCATCGAGGACCCGGGGACACTCACCCCAGCGAAAGTGGCCTCCGCGGCAGCCAACGAGGGGTTAGCGGTCCTCGTGTGCGGCGCCTTCGGACCCGATCGCGACGTCTCACACAAGGACGCCGATCGCCGACAAGGCGGCATCGACTACCTGCGCGTCTGCGTCGACTTTGCGGCCGAGGTCGGCAGCCCATTGGTCAGCGGCCCTATGTACGCCACCACGGGACAAGCACGCCTCCTCGAACCCGACGAGCGACGAGCGCAGTGGGATCGCGGCGTGACAAGCCTCCAAGAGGTGGCCCGGCATGCGAGCGACGCCCAGGTCAGCCTCGCCATCGAGCCGTTGAACCGGTTCGAAACCGACCTCATCAACACCGTCGAGCAAGGGCTGGCGTTCTGCCACGACATCGACGC
>JAYSQH010000339.1:0-3527 GCA_043721655.1 Phycicoccus sp.
ACGTCAACCGGCGTGCCGTCCTCAAGGAAGGGCATGTCCTCGATCGGTAGGATCTTGGAGATGACACCCTTGTTGCCGTGGCGGCCGGCGAGCTTGTCACCATCGGTGATCTTGCGCTTGTTGGCCACAAAGACGCGGACGAGCATGTTGACGCCCGGAGGCAGGTCATCGCCCTCGTCCTTGTCGAACACCTTGACACCGATGACGGTGCCGGTCTCGCCGTGGGGGACCTTCAGCGACGTGTCGCGGACCTCGCGGGCCTTCTCGCCGAAGATGGCCCGCAGCAGGCGCTCTTCGGGAGTGAGCTCGGTCTCGCCCTTGGGCGTGACCTTGCCGACCAGAAGGTCGCCGTCACGAACCTCAGCGCCGATCCGGATGATGCCACGCTCGTCGAGGTCGGCCAGGACCTCTTCGGAGACGTTCGGGATGTCCCGGGTGATCTCCTCCGGGCCGAGCTTGGTGTCGCGGGCGTCGACCTCGTGCTCCTCGATGTGGATCGAGGAGAGGACGTCGTCCTGCACGAGACGGCTGGAGAGGATGATCGCGTCTTCGTAGTTGTGGCCTTCCCAGGGCATGAATGCCACAAGCAGGTTGCGGCCGAGGGCCATCTCGCCACCGTCGGTCGCGGGACCGTCTGCGATGACGCCACCGACCTCGAGCCGTGCGCCCTCTTCGACCAGAACCCTCTGGTTGTAGGAGGTTCCCTGGTTGGAGCGGTTGAACTTTGCGATCGGGTAGGACTGGTAGGTCCCGTCGTCGTTGGCCACGGTCACCACGTCGGCTGCGACCTCTTGAACGACGCCGGCCTTCTCGGCCCGGACGACGTCACCAGAGTCGAGCGCCGCACGGTACTCCATAGCGGTGCCGACCAGGGGCGCTTCTGAACGCACCAGCGGGACTGCCTGGCGCATCATGTTCGACCCCATGAGAGCGCGGTTGGCGTCGTCGTGCTCGAGGAAGGGAATCAGCGCGGTAGCGGCCGACACCATCTGACGAGCGGCGACGTCCATGTAGTTCACATCGGCGCCGGGCACGTACTCGACCTCGCCGCCCTTGGTGCGAACCAGGACGCGTTCCTCGGCATAGCGACCATCGACGGTCAGTGGGGCGTTGGCCTGGGCGATGACGTACTTGTCCTCTTCGTCGGCCGACAGGTAGTCGACCTCGTCGGAGACCTTGCCGTCCTTCACCTTGCGGTAGGGCGTCTCCACGAAACCAAACGCGTTGATCCGCCCGTAGGAGGCGAGCGAGCCGATCAGGCCGATGTTCGGGCCCTCAGGGGTCTCGATCGGGCACATGCGGCCGTAGTGCGAGGGGTGGACGTCGCGGACCTCCATGCCGGCGCGGTCACGGGACAGACCACCGGGGCCGAGGGCGGACAGGCGCCGTTTGTGGGTCAGACCCGCGAGCGGGTTGTTCTGGTCCATGAACTGCGACAGCTGGCTGGTGCCGAAGAACTCCTTGATGGAGGCGACGACGGGCCGGATGTTGATCAGGGTCTGCGGCGTGATGGCCTCGACGTCCTGGGTGGTCATCCGCTCGCGGACGACACGCTCCATGCGTGACAAGCCGGTGCGGACCTGGTTCTGGATCAGCTCGCCCACATTGCGCAGCCGACGGTTGCCGAAGTGGTCGATGTCATCGACCTCGACGGGGACGTCGATGGCCTTGCCGTCGCGGCTGCCGGGCATGACCAGATCGCCGTTGTGCAGGGCAACGATGTGGCGGATCGAGGCGACGATGTCGTTGATCGACAGGACCGAGTTGGCCAGAGGGGCCTCGACGCCGAGCTTCTTGTTGATCTTGTAACGACCAACCTTGGCCAGGTCGTAACGCTTCGGGTTGAAGTAAAGGTTGTCCAGGAGGGTCTGGGCCGCTTCGCGAGTGGGCGGCTCGCCCGGACGCAGCTTGCGGTAGATGTCGAGCAGCGCCTCGTCCTGGTTGGCGGTGTGGTCTTTCTCCAGGGTCTGGCGCATGGACTCGTACTCGCCGAACTCTTCGAGGATCTTTGCTTCGGACCAGCCCAGCGCCTTTAGCAGGACCGTGACCGACTGCTTGCGCTTGCGGTCGACGCGCACGCCGACCATGTCGCGCTTGTCGATCTCGAACTCGAGCCAGGCACCACGACTCGGGATGACCTTGGCCGTGTAGATGTCCTTGTCGGACGTCTTGTCGGGGTTGCGCTCGAAGTAGACGCCTGGGCTTCGGACGAGCTGGGAGACGACGACCCGCTCGGTGCCGTTGATCACGAACGTGCCGCGCTCGGTCATCAGCGGGAAGTCACCCATGAAGACGGTCTGGCTCTTGATCTCGCCAGTCGTGGTGTTCATGAACTCCGCCGTGACGAACAGCGGGGCGGAATACGTCATGTCCCGCTCTTTGCACTCCGCGATGGAGTACTTCTTCTCTTCGAACCGGTGGTCGCGGAACGACAGCGACATCGATCCGGAGAAGTCCTCGATCGGGGAGATCTCTTCGAAGATCTCCTCGAGGCCCGACTTGTCGGGCACATCCCCACGGCCTGCCGCTTTGGCTTCGGCGACCCGCGCTTGCCAGCGTTCGTTGCCGAGCAGCCAGTCAAAGCTCTCCGTCTGGAGAGCCAGGAGGTCAGGGACTTCTAGTGGTTCGCGGATCTTCGCAAATGAGATACGGCCTGAAGCCGTGATAGCAGTGGACACAGTCTGGGTCGCGGTGCGCGAGGCAGCCAAGGATGGTCCTTCCACGGGCCTTCTGAAACTGAAAGTTCAGCGCTACCGGGCGGACACGATCTCGGCGGGACGACATAGATCGGACAAGGCGGGTGGGGCCTTATCTGAGGGCTCTACGGACGCGACGAGGCGGAACATGAGGCAGCGCAAAGCGACAGCCTACCCGCAAGTGGGCGCGTTAGTCCAACCGCGTCCGGGGGACCTCCATCTTTCCACCGCGCGACATGCCATGAGGATGACCCCGAAAGCGTCCCGAGTCAAGCAAAGGGAGGCTTGGTTCCCCGGCCGACTCACCCGAGGATGCCCGTATGTTGGATAGCGTCGGCTGCCCGGAGACAGCCATGGCGGCGAACGCAACACGGGCCGCCCCTCACCTCGAACTTTCGCAAGTCCTTCGATGAGCGAGCGGCCCGTGCTGGTTAGCAGCGGTACGTTTTCAGCTTCGCTGGCTCACTTCACATGTACAAAACGGAACATGATGGTGTTGGAGACGGTGCCGTCACTGGTGATGACAGTCACCGCGTCCCTGCCGGTCCCGATCGGTGCCACGAAGGTGATCGCCGTGTCGCTCCAGGTTGAAGCGACCAGGGTGACCCCGTTGAACGTCATGGTCCCAACGGTTCCGAAGCCGGTGCCGTTGATGGTCACAATGTCGCCGATTGCTCCTTTGTTGGGCGACAAGGAGCTGATCACCGGGGAGATGACAACAG
The DNA here is from genome assembly GCA_043721655.1 of Phycicoccus sp. Lineage (GTDB taxonomy): Bacteria > Actinomycetota > Actinomycetes > Actinomycetales > Dermatophilaceae > UBA4719. The sequence continues at coordinate 3,419 of JAYSQH010000339.1, forward strand.
GCGGAGGAGTCGTGACAGTGATGGTCTGCGTCACCATTGCGCTGGCTCCTGAGGCGTTGCTGGCAATCAGCGTGACCGTGTAGGTCCCGGCGGCCGTGTAGGTGACCGT
>JAYSQH010000340.1:0-8942 GCA_043721655.1 Phycicoccus sp.
CGAGGACATGAGCGGCCTGGATGACCACGGCCGATGGTGTGCCAAGCGCGTGAGCTGCGTTGCCGATGAAACCCTGGAGAAACTGGTCGGCGCGCTTGCGTTCGGTGATGTCGATGGCGACGCCGTACACACGTTGGGTGTCGCCGTCCCCGTCGAGCACGACGTCGCCGCGGGAGTGCAGCCAACGGATCTCTCCGTCGGGACGCACGAGTCGATGGTCCACGGCGAAGGACGCTCGATCGGCGATGGCGCGCCGCACGTCCTGATCGACAATGTCACGGTCGTCGGGGTGGATCAGGCCGAGAACCGTTTCGTACGTTTGCAGGGACTCGCGGGGCACCATCCCCGCGATCCGGTACAGCTCGTCCGACCAGGTGAGGACTCCGGTCACGACGTCCCACTCCCAGCTGCCGAACTGGGCGAGCCGCTGGATCTGGGCGAACTGCCGCTCGAGCAGGTGAAGGCGGGTGGACCCGTCGACCTCATTTCCCTGGAGGGGATCCCTCGGGGAACCGTCGACCAGTCCGGTCATCTGCCCGACCTCCCATCAACACGTAGTGACAGCAATGCTACCCAGATCGGGTGTCGGGTCGGCGTGTGTCGGGTCGGCGTGTGTCGGGCAGCATTCCGGTCAGCGCTGGCTGGAGTCCGTCACCTCACCGACCAGCTCCTCAAGCACATCCTCGAGGAAGACCACACCGGTCACTGCGCCTTCGGGGTTCACGACCCGGGCCAGGTGGGCTCCGGTGCGCTGCATCGTGGCCAACACGTCTTCGACCTCGTCAGCGGACTGCACCGTGGCCAGACGCCGTACCCGCGTGAGCGGCACCGGCTCGCTGTGCTGCGCGTCATCGGCATACAGGATGTCCTTGAGGTGCAGGTAGCCGGCGACCTCACCGGCTGCATCGGTGATCGCAAAGCGTGAGAACCCTCGTTTGGCCACCAGCCGCTCGACATCGTCCGGAGTGGCACCCAGCGGAAGGGTGACCAGCTCGCCGAGCGGCACCGCCACGTCGGCGGCCACCCTGTCGCTGAACTCCAGCACCCGCCTCGCCATACCGTGTCGGTCGGACTCGATCAAACCCTTGCGATGGCTTTCCGCGACGATGAACTGGACCTCCTTGGCGGTGAACGCCGACGTCAGCTCATCCTTGGGCTCGATGCCCAGCCCCCGGACCATCGCCTTCGCCAGGCCCTCCATCAGCCGGATCACCGGACGAAGCACCCTGGTGATGAACAGCAACGAGGGCGCCAGCACCAGGGTCGCCTTTTCGGGGCCGGCGATGGCCAGATTCTTGGGCACCATCTCACCGACGACGACGTGCAGGTACACCACGATCAACAACGCCAGCCCCAGTGAGACCGGGCGGCCCCATGCGTCCGAGAGGCCGAGGACGCTGAGCCGGGGGGCGATCAGCTCGTGCAGTGCCTCCTCGGCGACGGCTCCCAGGCCCACCGAGCTGATCGTGATCCCCAGCTGAGCAGTGGTGAGCAAGGACGCCACCTGCTCGAGCGCCTTGAGGCTGGCCTCGGCGCGTTTGCTCCCTGCGGCTGCCAGCGGCTCAAGTCGCGAGCGTCTGGCGGTCATCACGGCGAACTCTGCGCCGACAAAGAATGCGTTGGCCAGCAACAGGAACAGGGATAGCCAGAGGGCTACGGAGTGACTCACGCTGACTCACCGCCGTTCGACGGATCGGTCCGATTGCCCTCGGAGCCCTCGGAGCCCTCGTAGCCCTCGGACTCGTCCTCGCGGGGGGTGAACCGAAGCCGGTCCACGCGACGGCCATCGATGCCGTCGACGCGCATGGACCAGCCGGTCACAGACACCTCGTCACCGATGACCGGCACGCGCCCCAGGCAGGCCATCACATAGCCGCCGATCGTCTCGTATGCCGGTCCGTCCGGGACCGGGGCGCCAAGCCGGTCGCGCACCTCATCGGGTCTCCAGAGGCCGGGCACCGTCCAGGAGCCGTCAGTGCTGATCCGGCCTGTGGTGCGGGCACGATCGTGCTCGTCACTGACCTCGCCGACGATCTCCTCGATGACGTCCTCGAGGGTCACAACCCCCGACGTGCCGCCGTACTCGTCCACGACAACGGCCATCTGGTGCCCGGCTCCGCGAAGCATCAACAGCAGCGGGTCGAGCCGGATCGACTCGGGCACGACGAGCGCGTCCACCATCAGTGCGGATACGGGCACGTCCTCACGGCGGTCGTGCGGAACAGCGATGGCACGCTTGACGTGGACCAGTCCGTCAACGTCGTCCCAGTCCTCGCCGATGACGGGGAACCGGGAGTGACCGGTCTCGCGAGCCAGTCTCACGACATCCCCCGCGGAGCCGGTTCGTTCGATCGCCGTGCCGTGAACACGAGGCGTCATGACGTCTGCGGCGGTGCGATCGCCGAAGCCCAGCGAACGGGCGACCAGCCGCGCAGTTCCTTGGTCAAGAGTGCCCACGTCAGCCGAACGACGGACCAGCGACGCGAGCTCCTGGGGCGTTCGTGCACCCGACAGCTCTTCCTGCGGGATGATGCCGAAAGCCTTGAGCACCAGGTTTGCTGAGCCGTTGAGCACGATGATGAGGGGCTTGGTGGCCACCGAGAAGATGCGCACCGGCAGGGCGACGACCTTGGCTGTCCGAAGTGGCGCCGAGATGCCGAGGAACTGCGGCAGCAGCTCACCGAACGCCATCGAGAAGAGGGTCACCAGGAGCAGGGCCAGGGTCGTCGCCGAAGGCTCGACCGCCGACGCGGGGACACTCACGGCGCTCAGCGGGGTCCGCAGCAGCTTGCCGACTGAGGGCTGCGCCAGGTAACCGACGACCAGCGTGGTCACGGTGATGCCGACCTGCGAGGCGGACAGCTGCGTCGAGAGCTGGGCCAGGGATGCGAGGACCGGCTTGGCCGCCACGTCCCCCTGCTCGATGGCCTTCTGTACCGTCGTCTTGTCCAACGCCACGAACGCGAACTCCGCGGCGACGAAGACGGCAGTCCCGATGGTCAGCCCGACGCCGGCAAGGACCAGCAACCACTCCGTCATAGTGCCCACCATCCTAAGGCTGAGAGATCGCTGAGACTCGCTCACCTTTCTCATGCCCTCGGGAGCGGTTGGTGATTGGGTATGAACATGAAAATGCCCGGGAGACCGCATGACTGATCCTGCGAACCATGGGACAAGGATCGAGGTGGCCAACCTGACCAAGAAGTTCGGCAGTCTCACCGCGGTCGACGACCTCAGCTTCTCCGTCGAGCCGGGCCGGATCACCGGCTTCCTGGGGCCGAACGGAGCCGGAAAGACCACCACGTTGCGGATGTTGTTGGGGCTGGTCCGGCCGACCAACGGCATCGCCACGATCGGGGGCGAGCGCTACAGCGAGATCAGCAACCCTCAGCGAGTCGTCGGATCGGCGCTCGAGGCGACGAACTTCCACCCGGGTCGTTCAGGGCGCAACCACCTGCGGGTCCTTGCTGACACCGCGGGCTTCGACACGAAGCGGGTCGACGAGATGCTCGAGCTGGTGGGCATCCCGGCAGCGGCACGCCAACGGGCCGGCGGCTACTCCATGGGCATGCGTCAGCGACTGGCTCTGGCGGCGGCAATGCTCGGAGACCCGCAGGTCCTCCTGCTCGACGAACCGGCCAACGGCCTTGACCCTGAAGGCATTCGGTGGCTGCGGATGTTCTTGCGCCACCTAAGCAGCCAGGGCAAGACGATCCTGATCTCGAGCCACATGCTTTCCGAGGTCGAGCAGACAGTCGACGACGTCGTCATCATCGCCAACGGGCGGCTCATCCAACAGGGGTCGGTCGCGGATCTGCACGGCGAAAATCGCTCCATCGTTCGCACCACCAGTGCTCCAGCGCTGGTCAGCGCCCTGATCGCCGCCGGGGTCCAGGCCACGGCCACGGATGCGACGACGCTCGAGGCAATCGGCGACGACCTGGCCCGCGTGGGCGACATCGCGCTGGCTGCCGGTCTGCCGATCCACGAGCTCCGGGCGAACCAGACCGACCTGGAAGCCCTGTTCTTCGAGCTGACGGAGAGCCCGGAGAACCGCAACCGCAACCTGGCAGGAAGTGCCGGAAGCGTTGCTATGCCTGGCGAGAACGCCCGCGCGACCACACCGGTCGCCCCATTCGAAGGAGCGACAAACTGATGGCGGGCGCAGTCAAGGCAGAGTTCCGCAAGTTCTTCAGCACCCGGATGTGGTGGGGCATGGCCATCGGGGTGTTCCTGGCCGGCGCGTTGTTCTCGCTCCTCTTCGCGCTGGTAGTGGCCGGCTCCAAACAGCAAGGAGCGCCCGGCGGGACCAGCATTGCGCTTCCCGGCCTTGACAACACCGCGATGGTCTCGACCGTCTACACCGCCGGGCTGAGCCTCGCCTACCTGCTCACCCTGGTTGTCGGTGTCATGTCGATCGGCTCGGAGTACCGCCACAAGACGATCACCAGCACCTTCCTGTCCACGCCGAAGCGCATCCGTGTCATGGTCGCCAAGGTGACCTCGTTGCTCGGCATCGGCGCCTTCTACGGAGTGGTGTTCCTCGTCGGTTCCGTGGGCGTCGGCGGGGCGACCATCGCCATCAAGGGCTTCTCGCCGGTCCCTGAGGCTGGGCCAATCGCACGTGCGCTGGCACTGAGCCTGCTGGTTCTCGGCCTCTGGTCGCTGCTCGGACTCGGTGCTGGCATCCTGATCCCCAACCAGGTCGCCGCGATCCTGATCGCCGTCGGCGCGGCTTGGATCGTGGAGCCACTCGCGGGGTTCCTGCTGGGCCTCGTCAGCTGGGGAAAGTCCGTCGTCCCCTACATGCCAAGTCAGGCGACGTCGGCGATGGTCGGACAGGTCAACACCAGCTCGACCACCGAACTGCTGTCGTGGTGGGCCGGCGCGCTGGTTCTGGTTGCCTACGCAGCGGTCCTGGCCGGAATCGGCTCCTTCCTGACCGTCCGCCGCGACGTGACCTGACCCGCGACGTGACCTGACCCGCGACATGACCTGACCCGCGACATGACCTGACGCGCGACGTGACCTGACGCGCGACCTTAGATGACGCAGGTCAGGTCCAGATAGCGGCGAACACAGACGCGGCCCCGAGCCCGCCATAGGCTAGGGGCCACGTTTGTGTCCTGACATCGTCGACGCTACGAAAGAGGCGTATTCGCCGTGCCTGCTCAGCCACCCCGGAACAACCCCATGTCGGTCTTCGGACCGAACGAGTGGCTCGTGGACGAGCTCTACCAGCAGTACCTGAAAGACAAGAACTCCGTGGACGAGGCATGGTGGGAGTTCTTCGCCGACTACCAGCCGACGGACTCCTCGACAGGCAGCACCGTCCCCGAAACCCCGACACCGACCTCACCCTCACGGTCGCGCGAGACGGCCGCCCCAGCAACGACTCCCGCGCCCATCACCGCGCCTGCCGCCGCGACGACTCCCGCCCCCGTGGCGTCTCTGGTCGAGCAGCCCACACCGCGGGACGTCCCTGCGGTCACGCCCACCGGCCCGGTCAACGAGGGCACGGTCACACCGTTGCGGGGGGCCGCCGCCCGCACCGTGGTCAACATGGAGTCGAGCCTGGCCGTTCCGACTGCGACCAGCGTGCGGACGATCCCTGCCAAGCTGCTCATCGACAACCGCGTCGTCATCAACAACCACCTCGCAAGCAGCCGAGGCGGCAAGGTCAGCTTCACCCACCTAATCGGCTATGCGATCGTCAAGGCCGTGGCCCTGATGCCGCAGATGAACACCGGATTCGGCGAGCAGGGCGGCAAGCCGGTGATCATTACGCCCGCGCACGTGAACCTCGGGCTGGCCATCGACATCGCCAAGCCAGACGGCACCCGCGCGCTGCTCGTGCCCAGTATCAAGTCGACAGAGGCGATGGACTTCACGCACTTCTGGACGGCATACGAGGATGTGGTCCGCAAGGCGCGCAACAACAAGCTCATCGTCGAGGACTTCCAGGGCACCACGCTGAGCCTGACCAACCCCGGCACGATCGGGACCGTCCACTCGGTCCCTCGCCTGATGTCCGGTCAGGGCGCCATCATCGGTGTCGGCGCGCTGGAGTACCCCGCCGAGTGGCAGGGCGCGAGCCAAGAGACGTTGAACCGCAACGCAGTCAGCAAGATCATCACGATCACCTCGACCTACGACCACCGGATCATCCAGGGCGCGCAGTCCGGTGAGTTCTTGAAGATCCTGCATCAGCTGCTGCTGGGCGAGAGCGGCTTCTACGACGAGATCTTCGAGGCGCTCCGCATCCCCTACGAGCCGGTCCGCTGGATCCAGGACATCTCGGCGAGCCACGACTCCGACGTCAACAAGACGGCCCATGTTCAGGGGCTCATCCACGCCTACCGCGTGCGCGGCCACATCATCGCCGACACCGACCCACTGGAGTACCGCCAACGCCGTCACCCCGACCTCGACCTCACCACGCACGACCTGACGCTGTGGGACCTCGATCGCGACTTTGCCACCGGCGGCTTCGGCGGGGAGCCGATACTCAGCCTGCGCACGATTCTCGGGATTCTGCGCGACTCGTACTGCCGCACCGTCGGAGTGGAGTACATGCACATCCAGGACCCGGACCAGCGCCAGTGGATCCAGGACAAGATCGAGCGGAAGTACGCCAAGACCTCCGCCGATGAACAGCTGCGAATTCTGAGGCGGCTCAATGCTGCTGAGGCGTTCGAGACTTTCTTGCAGACCAAGTTCGTCGGGCAGAAGCGGTTCAGCCTCGAGGGTGGCGAGTCCGTGATCGCACTGCTCGACCGGATCTTGTGCCGCGCCGCCGGCGAGGGCATGGACGAGGTCTGCATCGGTATGCCGCACCGTGGCCGGCTTAACGTGCTCGCCAACATCGCAGGCAAGTCGTACGGCCAGATCTTCCGCGAGTTCGAGGGTACGCAGGACCCCAAGTCGGTCCAGGGCTCGGGTGACGTGAAGTATCACCTAGGCACAGAGGGCGTCTTCAGCTCGGAGGACGGCACCAAGACCAAGGTCTATCTGGCCGCAAACCCGTCGCACCTCGAGGCGGTCAACCCTGTTCTCGAGGGCATCGTGCGGGCCAAGCAGGACCGGCTGGACCTGGCCGGCACGGCATACACCGTCCTGCCGGTGCTGCTGCACGGCGACGCGGCGTTCGCCGGCCAGGGAGTCGTGGCCGAGACGCTCAACCTCTCGCAGCTGCGCGGCTATCGCACCGGCGGCACGATTCATGTCGTCATCAACAACCAGGTCGGCTTCACCACATCGCCGTCCTCGTCACGCTCCTCGGTCTACGCCACGGACGTGGCGCGGATGATCCAAGCGCCGATCTTCCACGTCAACGGTGACGACCCCGAGGCATGCGTGCGCGTCGCCGAGCTGGCCTATGACTTCCGACAGGAGTTCAACAAGGACGTCGTTATCGACATGGTTTGTTACCGCCGCCGAGGTCACAACGAGGGTGACGACCCCTCAATGACCCAGCCGTTGATGTACGCCCTGATCGCGGCCAAGCGGTCGGTCCGCAAGCTCTACACGGAGTCCTTAATCGGTCGTGGCGACATCTCGATCGAGGAGGCCGGGGTGGCGCTGCGCGACTACCAGCAGCAGCTCGAGCGAGTGTTCAACGAGACCAGGGAAGCCACCAAAGACCACGACGACCCGACGCAAGCCGCCCCTGCCGGCGAGGTTCCCGGAACTGACACCGAGGGCCACGGCGGGCTCGAACGGCCCATGGCGCAGGAGGATGACGAGCAAGAACCGCATCGGATGACCAGCACCGCGATCTCCGCGGAGAACCTGCAACAGATCGGCGGCGCCTTCATCAGCAGCCCCGAGGGCTTCACCCTGCATCCCAAGCTGAAGCAGCTGATGGAGAAGCGCGCGGCCATGGTCCGTAAGGGCGGGATCGACTGGGCCATGGGCGAGCTGCTGGCCTTCGGCTCATTGCTCAAGGAGGGCGTGCCGGTGCGCCTGGCAGGTCAGGACACACGGCGGGGCACGTTCGCGCAGCGTCACGCCGTCCTGATCGACAACGTGACTGCCGAGGAGTGGACTCCCTTGCTGTACCTCGGCGAGGGCCAGGCCCGGTTCTGGATCTATGACTCGATGCTGTCCGAGTTCGCGGCGATGGGTTTCGAGTACGGCTACTCCGTCGAACGGCCGGACGCCCTGGTCCTGTGGGAGGCGCAGTTCGGCGACTTCCTCAACGGCGCGCAGACCATCATCGACGAGTTCATCTCCTCGTCGGAGCAGAAGTGGGGACAGCGTTCGTCCGTCGTGCTGCTGTTGCCCCACGGCTACGAGGGTCAGGGCCCGGACCACTCCTCGGCTCGTATCGAGCGCTTCCTGCAGATGTTCGCCGAGGACAACATGACGGTGGCCTACCCTTCGACGCCCGCGTCGTACTTCCACCTGTTGCGCCGTCAGGCCTACGACCGGCCGCGTCGTCCGCTGATCGTGTTCACGCCCAAGTCGATGCTGCGTCTCAAGGCCGCGGCCTCGTCGGTCCAGGACTTCACCACGGGAACCTTCCAGCCAGTGATCCCCGACCCGACCGCCCGTGAAGCGAGCGCAGTGACCCGGGTCCTCCTGGCCTCCGGCAAGGTCATCCACGACCTCGAGGCCGAGCGCACCAAGCGCGGCGATGGCACGACGGCGATCCTGCGGGTCGAACAGCTGGCCCCGCTGCCAGCCAGCGAGATCGCGGCGGCCCTCGGTGACTACCCCGGCGCCGACATCATGTGGGTCCAGGACGAGCCGGCCAACCAGGGTGCCTGGCCGTTCATGGCGATGAACCTGCCTCAAGCATTGGCCGATCTGGGCGAGACGCGAGCTCTGATGGTGGCGTCCCGTGCCCCCTCTGCCTCACCGGCCACCGGCTCGAGCAAGAAGCATGCGCTGCAGCAGGCCGAGCTGATCGCCAGGGCCTTCAACCGCTAGCGCCTTCG
>JAYSQH010000341.1:0-4285 GCA_043721655.1 Phycicoccus sp.
ATCCCTGAGGACCAGGTCGACCGGATGCGTCAGCAGTCCGCACATTTCGGGCCCGGAACCCTCTCCCGCGCGGCAGACATCGTCAACGCGGGCCTCTCCGAGATGACCGGTGCTACCGCGCCGCGACTGCAGCTCGAGCTGATCTGCGCGCGCGTCCTGCTGCCGGGCGCCTCAGGCGAGAGCGGCTATGCCGCCCGCCTGGATCGCCTGGAACGCCGCCTTGAGATGACCGGCGCCTCAGCGTCCATGTCTCCCGTGTCCGCAGCTGCCCGTGCTCCGATGCCACCAGCTGCCTCGCGTCCCCCCGAGCCTGGCCTCGCGCCACAGGTGGACTCGCCGAGTCAGGCGCCGCGAAAGCTGCCTGCCGTCGATGCACCTCCTGTCGAAGTGCGCCGGCCTGCACCCGCACCCGTGCCCGGTGGCATGGACACGGACGCGATCCGTCGGTCCTGGCCCGATGTCCTGACCAAGATCGGCACCATCACGCGGGTCACCTGGAGTCTGGTCGCGGAGAACACGAGAGTCCTTGACTACAACGGCGAGCGCTTGCTGCTGGGTCTGTCGACCGAGGGTCTCCTGTCGACGTTTCGCGGGCGCAACCACGCTGAGGTCGTCCGTCAGGCGCTCAGCGAGGTCATCGGCGTGGACACCATGGTCGAAGGCGTTCTCTCCGCCGAGGCGGAGGCCGAGGCTGCGTCCGCCGTTCCGGCGGGGCCGGCAGCTGAGACGTCAGGGTCGGCTCGCTCCGACGATCCAGAGCGCATTCCAGTGACCGCCATCCCCGATCCCGATCCCGAGCCTGATGACGACTGGAACATCTCGACCCCTCCGCCGGACCCGGCTGGTGCTCCTCCTGCGACGACCATGAAGGACCGGCCAGCCGTAGCGGACCGACCCACCATGACGGTGAAGGCACCACCGCTGGAGCGTGCTGCGGTGACGGTGAAAGCACCCGCACCAGAACGGCCCTCAACTCCGAGGCAGCGAGCGAAGGCGGCCGTGGCCCAAGAGGTGAGAAGCCGCGCGACGAGCTACTCGTCCTCGGTGGCCGACGACAGCGTGGTCAGCCGGGACGACGAAGACATCGAGGAGGCCGGCGCCATGGGACAGCCCGTTATCGAACGCGTGCTGGGTGGCATCGTGATCGGCGAGCTAGACCAGTAGCAGCCCTGGGCCAGCAGGCGCGAGGACCAGTCCTCGTCGCACCCAGGGGATAGGCTCACCGATGTGTATGAAGGCGTGGTCCAGGACCTGATCGACGAGCTCGGACGACTGCCGGGCGTCGGTCCCAAGAGCGCGCAGCGGATTGCGTTCTATCTGTTGCAGGCCGACTCGGTCGATGTGAATCGACTCGTCACCGCGCTGGTGGAGGTCAAGGAGAAGGTCCGCTTCTGCAGCATCTGTGGCAACGTCGCCGAAGCCGAACAGTGCCGCATCTGCCTGGACCCTCGTCGTGACCTGACCTGTATCTGCGTCGTCGAGGAGCCCAAGGACGTCGTCGCCGTCGAGCGGACCCGCGAGTTCAAAGGGCGCTACCACGTGCTGGGCGGGGCAATCAGCCCGATCGAGGGCATCGGCCCTGACGACCTGCGGATCAAGGAGCTGTTGACTCGGCTGGCCGATGCCGACATCAGCGAGATCATCATCGCCACCGACCCCAACCTCGAGGGAGAGGCGACGGCCACCTATCTGGCCCGGCTGCTGCGCCCCATGAGCCTGAGGGTGACGAGGCTGGCCTCGGGGCTGCCGGTCGGGGGAGACTTGGAGTACGCCGACGAGGTCACTCTCGGCCGGGCCTTCGAGGGCAGGAGACTGATCGATGTCTGAAGAGCCGATCATCGTGGGTGAGCTGCCGAGCCTCGGCCAAGAGTCTGCCCACGACGCCCGCGCCTACCTGTCGGCGATCACCGAGGTTGCCTCCGGCTCCTCGCCCGACACCGCAGTACCTTTGCTGCTGCTTGCTGTCTCACAAGTTCTCGTTGCGGGTGCACGTCTTGGCGCTATCACGGACGTGGTCCCCGACGAGCGGTTCGAGGCCGACCCTGGACCCGACGCCGATCTGGACCCCGTGCGGCAGGGCCTGGCCAACGTGTTCGAGGGCCTTGATGACTACGCCTACGTCGTCGACCCGCTGGTGGGTGTCGCGGTGGCCAAGGGCTCCGTGTCTGATGATCTCGCCGAGGTGGCGGCCGCGCTGGCGCATGGGTTGCAGCACTACGAGCGTGGGCGAGTGAGCGAGGCCTTGTGGTGGTGGCAGTTCAGCTACCTGTCGTCCTGGGGTGACAGCGCCACCCGCGCCCTGAGAGTCATGCAGGCGGTGCTCGGCCACATCCGGCTCGACGCCGACTCCGACACCGTCGCCGAGGCCGAGTTCGACGCCTTGCACCCCTGACCGAACACCGCGGAAGTACCGTTTCGAGCCCCAAAGGGTCGAAAACGGTGCGTTCGCGGTGTTCGGTCGAAGCTAACCGGCGCTAGGCGATGCGGGTGCCGCGGGGCAGTTTGCGGATCGGCGTCCGCAACCGGCGCACGGCCACCCACGTCGAGGCCGCTCCGATCAGGCCGAGGAAGACGAAGCCGTAGGGCCAGACCGCAGGCACCTTGTTCAGCCGATCGCGCTCGCGCTGCTGCTGCGGATCCGCTTGAGGTCCACCGTCGAGCTGACCGGGGGCCAGCTGGAGATGGCTCTGCTGGAGCTCGGGCCAGCACTCGTTGTTGGAGTCAGGCGTGGTGCCCAACCGTGCTGTCCTGGCGCCGTCGCTGATCATCTGCAGCGGCTCGAAGCCGAGGTAGGTCACCGGCTTGCGTGACGGAGCAGCATCGGCGACGACGACGAACGGGTTGAGGGCCAGCAGCCACCAGGTGCGCTCGGTATGCAAGACCGACTGCTCCCGGACGACGTAGACGCAGTCTGCGGCCGTCGGCTCGATCGGGTTCGTTCCATCGGGGTTTGCCGGCTGGGGCTGCTGGAAGAACGAGTCCGGAAGCACCTTGACCCGAACACTCTGCTGGGTCGACATGATCGGCACCGAGATCAGGAAGGCGATGACGGTGCCGAAGGTGAGTGCCGCCACCGTCAGGTAGGTCAGGACGGCTGAGGTGATGGTTCGCGCCGTGAGTGTGGAGAACATCAGCCCCAGTGCGCAGACCACGGCCAGGACGAAGATGAGCACGGCCACGGCGAGCAGCATCCGCCCCAACTCGACCCCGCCGGCGATCCAGGCCCACACCAGGAACGGTGAGGCCGCGAGCAGGAATGCGATCGAGATCGCCCACGCCGCCACGAGCTTGCCGATCACGATGTCCGCAGGGGTCAGCAGCGTCGTCTGCAAGGTGGCCAGGGTGCCGTGCTCCCTGTCGCCGTTGATGGACGTGGCCGTCAGCGAGGGAACGACGAGCATGCCGAGCCCCAGGACGAAGAACAGCACCACGTCATACAGCGTCGTACCGCGATTGCTGGCCAGCGTCGTGGCGGGGTCGGCCGACTGGCTGGTCACCGCCCACCACGTGAGCCCCGCGACGGCACCGATGACCAGGAACCAGATGCCGATGACGACCGGCCAGCGTGACGTCCTCAGTCGCTGCCTCAGTTCCAGGACCGCGATCGTCCTGACCCCATGAAGACTCATTGCCGATCCTCCGTCGCAGCCAGGTATGCCGTCTCGAGCGCACCGTAGCTCGGCGCGAAGGACGTGATCGGTATGCCGTCCCCGACCAGCTGGGCGAGCAGCTCGGATGCGGCGATGTCCCCGGCGACCTCGACGTCGACGGCATCTGTCAGCGGCAAGGTGGCCACACCGTGGTGGGCCAGCGCGGCCATCAACCGAGGCGGGTCGAGCGACGTGATCCGCCAGTGCGAGACCCGTTGGCCCGATCCGTCCCCGGAGCCTGAGCCAGTGGCTGAGCCGGAGGTCAGGTCCTGCACGGCGACGCTGCGGCCGCGGGCCACGATGACGGCCCGGTCGGCGATCTCCTGAAGCTCGGTCAGGATGTGGCTGGAGACCAGCAGTGTCGCACCGGATGCGGCCAGCTGGCGCAGAATGTCCCGCAGCTCGATCCGGCTTCGGGGATCCAGGCCGGAGGCGGGCTCGTCCAGCAGCAGGACGCTGGGGTGGTGGACCAGTGCCCGGGCCAGACCCAGGCGTTGTTTCTGACCGCGCGAGAGAACCCTCGCCGGTCGGTCGGCCAGGTCGCCCAGGTGGACCAGGTCGAGCAGCTCCGCCGCCCGTGTTCGCGCCAGGCCCGGTGCCATCCGGTATGCCGCCCCGACGGTCTCGAGGACCTC
>JAYSQH010000342.1:0-3070 GCA_043721655.1 Phycicoccus sp.
ACAGCCATGACCGGGTCGCCGACCTTCAGGACGTTGGCGTCGCCGAGCGCAATAGCCTTGAGGTCGTTCGGCGCGTTGGTCAGCGCGATGACGGCCAGGTCCGTGGAGGGATCGGTGCCGACGACCGTCGCGTCATACGTGCGCTTGTCGTTGAGCGTCACCGAGATCTGTGAGCCTTGCCCGCCGGCTGCCACGACGTGGTTGTTGGTCAGGATGTGGCCCTTGGTGTCGAAGATGACGCCTGAACCCTGCCCGCCGCCCTGCCCGCTGGTCACCTTGATGGCCACCACGCTGGGGGAGACTGCCGCTGCGGTGACCGCCCAGTTGGGGGCCGAGGCGTCAGCCTGAAGCACCGGGGCGGCAGAGGTGGTCGCGCTCGATCCGGTCTGCGCTGCCGGCGACTGGGTGTCGTCGGCGCGTGTTGCCGCGTACGTGCCGGTGCTGGCCAGGACCGCGGCCAGGAGAGCGACCGTGACCAGTTCGGGCAGTCTGCGGGACTTGGCCGGCTGAGCGAGCTCTGCACCGGGCTGCGTCAAGGCAGCCGGGTACGGCTCAGCCGGAGTCTGTGGAGGCTCAGGAGAGTATGACGGGTGTTGCGGCTGCGCCTGAGTCTGGTTGAACCAGAGGGCTTCAGTGTGCTCCGGCGCACCTTCGGCTGGCTGCGGCGACCTTGGCGATTCGGGCGGCTGCTGCGACATCGAAATCTCCTTTGGGGTTGATGGCTCTACTCAATCCGACGAGCCTCAAACGATGCTGGGTTCTGGCTGGGAGTTTGCTGTGGGCAGATCCACGATGAAGGTTGCGCCACCCCCGGGTGTGGCGGTCACCCCGACCCGACCCCCGTGGGCGCCGACGATGGCGGCCACGATGGCCAGGCCCAGGCCGTTGCCGCCGCCCGTGCCCCGCACGCGGGAGGCATCGATGCGGTAGAACCGTTCAAATACCTTGCGAGCCTTGACCGGGTCGACGCCGCTGCCGTGGTCGCGCACCTCGAGCTTGGCGCGGCCGGCGCTGCTCCCGACGGCGATCTCGATGTTGGTGCCCGGAGCCGTGTGATTCACAGCGTTGCCAACGAGATTGGTAACAACCTGACGCAGCTTTGCCTCGTCGCCCTCGATGGTGGTTGGCGCGAGGTCACCTTCCAGACCAAGCAGTCGAACCTGCCGGGTGGAGTCCAGCGCTCGGGCGTCCTGAACCGCGTCGGCGGCGAGCACGGTGAGGTCCACGGGCCCTTTCTCGAGCGGACGCTGGCTGTCCAGACGGGTCAGGAGCAGCAGGTCCTCGACGAGTCCGCCCATGCGGATCGCCTCATCCTCGATCCGGCGCATGGCCCCGGCGACCTCGGCGGGCTTGCCGACCGCCCCCTGGCGGAAGAGCTCGGCATAGCCTCTCACCGCAGCCAGGGGGGTGCGCAGCTCGTGCGAGGCGTCGGCCACGAACTGGCGCATCCGTTCCTCCGAGGCCTCACGAACCGCGAAGGACTGCTCGATCTGCGCCAGCATCGAGTTCAGCGACCGAGCCAGGCTGGCCACCTCGTCCTTGCTGGTGGGCTCCGGGATGCGCCGGGTCAGGTCGCCGGCGGCGATGACTGCCGCAGTGTCTTCGATCTGGGTGAGCGGCCGGAATGCGCGGCGTACCCCGAACCAGCCGAGGAGGGCGCAGGTGGCGATCACGGCCAGGCCGATCAGGGCGGAAAAGCCCAGCATTCGCTGGACCGTGGTGTCGACCCCCCGCAGGGGCACGGCGACCGCGAAAGTGGCGGATCCGTCACTCAGCTTCCCGGCCTCCACTCGCCAGCGCATGTCGCCGTTGAGGGAGCTGACCGTGAAGAGCGGGCCGCCCACGCGCGGGTCGGTGGGGGACAGGTTCGGGATGTGGGGGCGTAGACGCTCCCCGCTGGGGTCGACCTCGAGGGGTCGGCTGCCGTCGGTAGGCATGAACTTGACGGCGTAGTTGGTGATTCCCGGAGCACGGTGGCTGAACAGCTGGCTCAACACCTGCTGGGCGGTCGGACCGGCCGCCACCTCCAGGTCACGGTCGACGCTGTCCATCAGCTGGCGGCGCATGACGGCGCTGGTGGCGATGCTGGTGAGTGTGAGGGCGACCAGCAACAGCAGCACGAGCACGGCGACGAGCCGAACACGCAGCGGCAGGGCCGCAAGCCGGGGGGCGACTCCGGAGATTGTCGCTCGGCGGGGAGTAGGCGTGGTGGGTAGGTGCGTCACGTTGGCCCGATCAGGTCGACTCGGGTGGCAGCCGCAGGACGTAGCCGACGCCGCGCCTGGTCTGGATCAGCGCCGGCTCCTCGACGTCGACCTTGCGCCGCAGATAGGAGATGTAGGACTCGACGATGCCCGACTGGCCGCGGAAGTCGTAGTCCCAGACATGGTCCAGGATCTGGGCCTTGGACAGGACCCTGTTCGGGTTCAGCATGAGGTAGCGCAGCAGCTTGAACTCGGTAGGGGAGATCTCAATGGCGCGCTTGCCCCTTCGGACCTCGTGGGAGTCCTCGTCGAGCTCGAGGTCGTGGAAGCGCAAGACAGCGCCGTCGTCCATCACGCCTCGGGTCCGCCGGAGCACCGCACGGATCCGGGCAATGACCTCTTCGAGGCTGAACGGCTTGGTGACGTAGTCGTCGCCGCCGACGGTCAGTCCCTTGATCTTGTCCTCGAGCGAGTCTCGGGCGGTGACGAACACGATCGGCAGCACCCGACCGGAGTCGCGCAGCTTGCGCGTGACGGTGAAACCGTCCATGTCCGGCAGCATGACGTCGAGCACGACCAGGTCCGGCTGATGCGTGGCTGCCTGTTTGAGCGCCGTTGCGCCATCGGCAGCCACATGAACCTCGAACCCGGCAAAGCGCAGGGAGGTGGCGAGCAGCTCGCGGATGTTGGGCTCGTCCTCGACGACAAGCAGCTTGGCCTCGGGAGGGCTGGTGGTCACAAGGGCAAGTCTGCCTGCCGTGTCTGGGAGTTGCCTGTGAATGTCCTGCGCAGATCCTTTGCTCAATTCACACCACTTTGCTCGGTTCAGACCGCTCGTGGCGCCGAATCATTGCTCCGGGACTGGC
>JAYSQH010000343.1:0-3922 GCA_043721655.1 Phycicoccus sp.
CGCAGCGACGGCGGGATGACCGTGCCGCCGAGTTCGGCGGGGATATCGAGGCGCCACCACTCGGCGTCGAGGTAGGCCTTGTACGACTTGGTGAACGACTCCGGGATCTTGACCGAGTTCGTTGCCGGGTCGAAGATCGGCGGGTTTCGGTCGGAGTCGAGCAGGCTCTCGGCCAGCTCGTTCTCGGCCAGGCGACAGACCTGTTGCAGGATCTCGCGGGCGGTGTCCTGGTCGACCTCGGAGTACGGACCGCTCCCCAGGATCTCCTGACGGTTGAACACCTCGAACAGGTTGAACTCGAGATCGCGCAGGTTGCTCTTGTAGTGGCCCATCGGGGTCCTCCGTGCTCACGTCGAGGCCGTTGCCGGCCGCCTTTGCCCCACCGTTACCAGTCAGTAACATCCATGATGCTACCGACCGGTAACAAGTGCAAGTGCGACTGGCGCGCCGCTCAGCTGAAGATGCTGGCGATGTCACCGAGGCGTGAGGGGACCAGGGCGAACCAGGCCCAGGAACCGCGACGTTCGCGGGTGAGCAGGCCGGCGTCGGTGAGCACCTTGAGGTGGTGACTTACGGTGGGCTGGGACAGCTGGACCGCGTCGGTCAGGTCACAGACGCAGGCCTCATTGGCGTCAGCCGCACGGATGATGCTCAGCAGCTGCAGTCGCACGGGGTCGGCCACCGCCTTGAGCAGGATGCTGAGCTCATTGGCGTCCTTGCGGGTCAGCGCCGAGGTCAGTGCTCCGACGCAGCACACGCTGATCTGTGGTGTGGCCATCGTCAAGGTCTTCGCCATCACTGCCCTCCTGGGTCGACGTCAATCTGAGTCGAACTTGGTCCATATTGACATACATCAATGCGAATGCAACGCTCTCTGGCATAGACAGTAATCAATGCGGAGGGTAGTCGTGTCACGAGTAACGAGCGGAACCAGCGCCCTCACGGCGACCGCGCATGACCCGGTCGTGGCCAGGCTTTCCACCCTGAACCGGTTCCTGCCGGTCTGGATCGGGCTGGCGATGGTTGCTGGCCTTCTGCTGGGCCGTCTCGTGCCCTGGGTGAACACCGCGCTGGAGTCCGTCCAGGTCGGTGGCATCTCGCTGCCGATCGCGATGGGGCTGCTGATCATGATGTATCCGGTCCTGGCCAAGGTTCGCTACGACCGACTCGAGTCCGTGACCGGCGACAAGAGGCTGCTGGCCAGCTCGTTGCTGCTGAACTGGGTCCTGGGGCCGGCGCTGATGTTCACCCTGGCCTGGGTCTTCCTGCCCGACCTGCCGACCTATCGCACCGGGCTGATCATCGTGGGGCTGGCCCGGTGCATCGCCATGGTGATCATCTGGAACGACCTGGCCTGCGGAGACCGCGAGGCCGCCGCGGTGCTCGTGGCCGTCAACTCCGTCTTCCAGGTCGTGGCGTTCGCCCTGCTCGGCTGGTTCTACCTGTCCGTCCTGCCCGGGTGGCTGGGGCTGCAGCAAGCGAGCATCGACGCCTCGACCTGGGACATCGCCCGCTCGGTCCTGATCTTCCTGGGCATCCCGCTGCTGGCAGGGTTCGCCTCCCGCCGGATCGGCGAGCGGGCCAGGGGACGCGACTGGTACGAGAGCACGTTCCTGCCGCGGATCGGCCCGTGGGCGCTGTACGGCTTGCTGTTCACGATCGTGGTCCTGTTCGCGCTCCAGGGCGACGCGATCACCACCCGACCGTGGGACGTGGCACGCATCGCGCTGCCGCTGTTGGCCTACTTTGCGATCATGTGGGGCGGAAGCTTCGCCCTTGGCGCCGCCATCGGCCTGGGCTATGAGCGGACCACGACGATTGCGTTCACGGCCGCGGGCAACAACTTCGAGCTGGCCATCGCCGTGGCGATCGTGACCTTCGGGGCCACCTCCGGTCAGGCCCTGGCGGGAGTCGTCGGCCCCTTGATCGAGGTGCCGGTGCTCGTGGCTTTGGTCTACGTCAGCCTCGCTCTGCGCAGGCGCTTCGCCCCGACAGCCCAATGACCGCCACTCGACCGCCCCCTCAGGAAGGCGTTCCCACCGTGTCCGACAAACCGAGCGTCCTGTTCGTGTGCGTCCACAACGCCGGCCGTTCCCAGATGGCGGCCGCCTATCTCAGCAGGCTCTCCGGCGACGCCGTCGAGGTCCGTTCCGCCGGATCCGCGCCCGCCGACCAGATCAACCCCGCCGCGGTCCAGGCGATGGCCGAGGAAGGTATCGACATCACCGCAGAGCAGCCCAAGGCCCTGACCGTGGACGCTGTCAAGGCTTCGGATGTCGTCATCACCATGGGCTGCGGCGACACCTGCCCGATCTTCCCCGGCAAGCGCTACCTCGACTGGGACCTGGACGACCCAGCGGGCCAGGGCGTCGAGGCCGTCCGCCCCATCCGCGACGAGATCCGGGCGCGCATCACCACTTTGCTCGGCGAGCTGGGCGTACCCTTAGGCGCCTTGTGACCGGACCCATCTGCGCCCGAGAGGATCACACATGCCGACCCCGCCCCTGCCGGACGACGTCGCCGCGCTGATCGCACAGCCCAACCCCGCGGTGATCAGCTCGAACCGTCCCGACGGCCAGCCGGTCTCGGTGGCGACCTGGTACCTGCTCGAGGACGACGGTCGGATCCTGGTCAACATGGACGAGAGCCGCAGGCGCCTGGCGTACCTGCGCGAGGACCCACGGGTCAGCCTGACCGTGCTGGCCTCCGACGACTGGTACACCCACGTCAGCATGCAGGGCCGAGTCGTGGAGCTGGCCGACGACCCCGATCTGGTCGACATCGACCGGCTCTCGAACCACTACGGCGCCGGCGCGTACAGCAACCGGACCAACAAGCGGGTCAGTGCCCGGATCGAGGTCGAGCGCTGGCACGGCTGGGGCGCGGCCAAGAGCCAGAGTTAGGCGCGCTCGATCCGGTGCCGCGCCAAGAACTCCAGGACGACCAGTGAGGACTGTGCGCGGTACTCCTCGAAGTACCCGTGCCGCCCGCCGTCCACGATGAACATCCGTGCGCCGGCGATCTGCCCCGCCATGAGCGGGGTGTTCGCGGTCGGGTTGACGAGGTCGTCGCTGCCGTGGATCAGCAGTGTCGGTGCGGTGATCTCGTGCAGCCGGTCCCACGCGTCATGACCCTGGCTGGCCAGATAGTGCTGCCGCTGCGCATGCGGTGGGATCGGGTCACCCAAGGTCAGCACCTCGGGGTGAGCGGCGATCCAGTCGGGGCTGTACATCAGCTCGGCCATCCGCCGGACCGATTCCGGTGATCGCGAGGCGCTCAGGACGGCGTCGACGTCGGCTGCCCGCGCGGCGCCGTGGGCATCACCTGGCGTGGCGGCCCCCAGCACCAACGCGCCGATCCGCCCCGCGTGCTCGATGGCGAGCCACTGGCACACCCGACCGCCCATCGAGAACCCGTACGCGTGCGCCCGTCCGATCCCCGTGGCGTCCAGAACGGCCAATAGGTCGGCGGCGAAGCCTCGCGTGGAGTACGGCGGCGTGATGGGCTTGTCGCTCGTGCCCGTGCCCCGGGGGTCGACCAGCACGACCTGGTGATGCGCACTGAAGTCCGCAACGACGCCATCCCACATGCGGTGGTCGCGGGCCTGACCATTGACCAGCAGCAGCGGGTCACCGGCGCCGGCCAGCTCGTAGAACAGTCGGGTGCCGTCGTCGGCGTGGGCCCAGGCCATGGTCGCTCCTTCGTGAAATCGGAGCCAAGAGAACGCGTTCGTGGGTGCCACACTGTCGCACATGCAACGCATCGAGATAGAGCACGACTTCGCCGTCCCGGTCGACCGGGCCTTCGCCTACCTCAGCGAACACGAGAACCTCGGCCCCCTCTTTGGGGCGCGGGTGACGCGGGTGTGCGACGGCGAGACCTCACGCAACGGCGTCGGGTCGGTGCGCTCACTCAAGGTCGG
>JAYSQH010000344.1:0-2495 GCA_043721655.1 Phycicoccus sp.
CCCGGCCCGGGCGTCCTCGAAGGCCTCACGCATCAGCGTGAGAGCCAGCGAGAACTTGTCGATCATGTGTTCGCGTATAGACCAGCCGGCTGACAACCGGAAGACGAATCCGACAATGAAAGCCATTGCGGCACAGTCAATTTCACCTCAGCACGACACAAAGGCTCGAGTTCGCCCGGAACGAAAGTTTCTCTTCGTTGGTGTCGCATTTCCGCTAGTGTCCCGCCTCTCCATGAGGCATGCTGGTGCACATGCACGATGACACCGAGGCCTGCGAACGCGCCATCCGATCCAGGGACGCACGCTTCGACGGATGGTTCATCTGCGCTGTGGTGACGACTCGCATCTACTGTCGCCCGAGCTGCCCGGCTCGGCCCCACCTGAAGAACCTGCGCTTCTTTCCGAGCGCGGCCGCGGCGCAGCTGGCCGGGTTCCGAGCCTGTAAGCGCTGTCGCCCCGATGCCAGCCCCGGATCACCGGAGTGGAACGTCCGATCGGACCTGACCGCACGGGCCATGCGGCTCATCGGCGACGGTGTCGTTGATCGTGAGGGCGTGACCGGATTGGCCAGCCGGCTCGGCTACAGCGTCCGTCAGATCCAGCGGGAGCTCACGGCTGAGGTCGGGGCCGGTCCGCTTGCTCTCGCGAGAGCCCAAAGAGCCCAAACGGCAAGGGTTCTCATCGAAACGAGCACGCTCCCCATGAGCGATGTTGCGTTCGCGGCCGGGTTCGCAAGCATCCGTTCGTTCAACGACACGGTGCAGGAGGTCTTCGCCCTCTCGCCGACCGAGCTGCGCGCTGGAGCTGTTCGCGGGGCAGGCGGGCACGTCGAAAGAGGTATTCCGGCACTCCCCTCCGCGACCATTGGCATCTTGTCGCTACGCCTGCCATTCCGGAAGCCCTTCTGCCCGGACAACCTCTTTGGTCACCTGGCGGCGACCGCAGTTCCGGGGGTGGAGGAGTGGCGTGCCGGTGCTTACCGCAGGACGATCCGGCTGACCCACGGCCACGCGGTTGTCGCGCTCAGGCCGACACCAGACCACGTGGCGTGTCAGATCTCGCTGGCCGACCAGCGTGATCTGGCCAGTGCTATCAGCCGATGCCGGTGGATGCTCGATCTTGATGCCGACCCAGTAGCCGTCGACGCCGTGCTCTCCCAGGATCCACTGATGGCGAAGCTCGTCGCGAGCAACCCGGGTCGACGCGTTCCGAGGACCGTGGACCCAGCCGAGTTTGCGATCAGAGCCGTTCTAGGGCAACAGGTTTCGACCGCAGCGGCACGCACTCACGCGGGGCGACTGGTCCATGCATACGGCGATCTGGTCCCCGACCCACGGGGTGGTCTGACGCACCTTTTCCCCACGCCGCAGGTTCTCGCATCGATGGACCCCTCTGAGCTGGCCATGCCTCAGTCACGCCGGCGCACCCTGACTGGCCTGGTCGAGGCCTTGACACAGGGATGGCTTCACCTGGATCTCGGAGCCGACTGGCGCGAGGCACGGGCGCGGCTGAACGCGCTGCACGGTTTCGGGCCCTGGACTGTCGAGAGCATCGCCATGCGATCCCTGGGTGATCCCGACGCGTTCCTTGCCGGTGACCTTGGCGTCAAGCTCGCCGCCGAGCAGCTGGGGATGCCGACGGCCGCCACGATGCTCACCGACCATTCACACCTCTGGCGCCCGTGGCGTTCGTACGCCGTGCAGTATCTCTGGGCCACCAGCGACCACCCGATCAACCACATGCCTGATGAGGAGGCAGCCTGATGCGCACCCACGCCGTGATCGAGAGCGTCGTCGGATCCCTGACCCTGGTCGCCGACGACGGCGCGATTGTGGGCCTTTATATGAACCTGCAGCGGCACCGTCCAGACGACGATGATCTCGGCGACCCGGAACCGCGTGGCCGTGAGGCACAGCCCTTCAAGACCGCGGCGGACCAGCTGGACGCCTACTTCGCTGGTCGGCTCACGCGCTTCGACCTACCCCTGGCGCCTGTCGGATCCGTTTTCCAGCAACGGGTCTGGGCCGCCTTGCAGGAGATTCCGTTCGGTCAGACGGAGTCCTATGGCGAGCTGGCCGAACGAATCGGGTCGCCCGGCGGCGCCCGTGCGGTGGGCCTGGCCAATGGGAAGAACCCCATCGGCATCATCATCCCGTGCCACCGCGTGGTCGGCGCGGACGGCAGTCTCACCGGCTATGGCGGAGGCCTCGACCGCAAGAAGCTGCTGCTCGACCTTGAGACGCGGGTCGTCGGCGCCGCGCTTTTCTGAGCGCTCAGCGTCGGCGCAGCCGGTAGCAGCGGGTCGTCATCGGGATATCGACCATTCCGTCGGCGTCGGCCACGCTTTGCCCCAATACGCGGACGTCGTCAAGGATCCGGTCACGCTCGGGGTGGATCGCCACGTAGGACCAGGTCGAGGCATGAAGCACCAGGTCCTCGACGCTCTGCCGCATGCCAAAAGTGAAAAGCTTGGTCTCGAAGGGCTCGAACTCCGG
>JAYSQH010000345.1:0-1699 GCA_043721655.1 Phycicoccus sp.
GTGTCCGGACCACAGTCGATGCCGGTCTTCAACGACACCAACTTGTCGCCCACGGACAAGAACGACATCATCAGCTACCTGCACGAGCTCGACAAGAACCAGAATCCCGGCGGTATGAGCCTGGGCAACCTCGGGCCCGTCTCCGAGGGAATGTTCATCTGGGTCTTCGGTCTGGGGCTGGTTGTTGCCGCCGCCGTGTGGCTTGGCGCGAAGGCCGCGTGACCTGATGCGAAGCCCTTGCAACAGCATTCGACGTCGTGCCGTAGAGCGCCGTGACCTTGAACGCCATGACCCTGAACGCAATGACCTTGAACAGAAGCGCTGCGAGTCGACGGGACCGATCTGACGATGAATGAAAACGACACGGATCCCACGGTTGGTCCGGCAGCAGGGGCGGACGTTGACAAGCTGGGCACCGCGGTGCGTCTCGACCAAGGGCATATCGAGGGCCCGGGTGGCATACCCGAGCGCTTTGTCGATCCGGGGCTGCCCCCGCACGTGAACCGCTCGGCGGACCTCGGCGAACATGCGGCGCGGCGTGCGGAGCGCCAGGTCGCGACCCTGTTCGGCATCTCGATGGTGGCCACGGTCATCTTCCTGGTCGCCTACTTCGCGATCGACCAGAACACCTACCGGTTCGTGCCCGGCATCGGGCAGGCGAACCTGTCAAATGTCGTCCTGGGCGTCACACTCGGCCTCAGCCTGCTTTTCCTCGGCCTCGGCGCGGTCCACTGGGCCAAGACGCTGATGCCCGACACCGAGGTGACCGAGGACAGGCACCCTCAGCGGTCCTCGGACCTTTCCCGGGCCGACGCGGTCCAGACGATCATGGCCGGCGGCGAGGCGTCACAGCTGGCTCGCCGACCGCTGATCAAGTACGCGCTTGGGGGCGCCCTTGGTCTCTTCGCCCTTCCGTTTGGCGTGCTGCTGGCTGGCGGCCTCGGACCTCTCCCCAAGGCTGAGCTGTCAACAACGTTCTGGCGCAAGGGCATGCGGCTGGTGCGTGACCCAGAACTGACCCCTATCAAGGCGTCGGACGTCACCATCGGATCGGTCTTCCACGTGATGCCAGAGGGCATCGACAAGTCCGAGCACCTGCTCGAGGAGAAGGGCAAGGCCGCGGTTCTGCTGATGCGCCTTGACCCCGGCCAGATCCTGGTCGCCAAAGAACTTGACTGGGGCCACGACGGAATCGTCGCCTATTCCAAGATCTGCACCCACGCGGGATGCCCGGTGGGGCTCTACGAGCAGCAGACCCACCACCTGTTGTGCCCCTGCCACCAGACGACCTTCGACGTGACCCAGGACTGCAAGGTCATCTTCGGTCCGGGACACCGCCCCTTGCCACAGCTGAAGATCACCGTTGATGCCGAGGGCTACCTGATGGCCGACTCGCCGTTTCGCGAAGCAGTCGGCCCTAGCTTCTGGGAGCGCGGATGAGCACCAAAGCCACTCCACGGGGCGCCGCAGGTCTGCGCGCCAAGGACGTCAAGCCTGAAGCACAAGGGGCAGGCCCGCTGGCCAAGGCCGGTGGCTTCGCCAGCTGGGTGGATGACCGCACCGGGGCCGCCAAACCGGTGAGCTACCTGCTCAAGAAGGTCTTCCCTGACCACTGGTCCTTCCTGCTCGGCGAGATCGCGATGTTCTCGCTGATCATCGTCCTGGTGACCGGCACCTTCCTGACCTTCTGGTACGTCCC
>JAYSQH010000346.1:0-19931 GCA_043721655.1 Phycicoccus sp.
ATCCTCCCAGACGCCGCCAGCGCCGGACCAATCGGTTTGCGCACAGCCGCCCGACCATGTCCCCGAGCCTGACCTTTGTCATACAGATGCATGACAACGGCTCGGGCCGTCGATCGGCAATCACCTCCGCGCCTGGCCGCTAGACTTGGCGGTACAGGCGTTGACCCGGCTATCACCGGCGAGCCTCCGGAAGAACGGGCGCGGGAGCACACGGCATACGACGTGGCTCGCGAGCCTCACTAGAACCGGACGGGTGGGCCTGTTAACGCCTCAGACCAGAGCGGTCGTATTTCTAGGAGTGCAGTCTCGAACTCCGCGGGTGCGGCAAGCGAGGTGGTACCGCGGTGCTGTTCAGGCCGTCCTCGTGGTGACAGCCTGACCCACGATGACAAATGACGGAGATGCGCCGATGACCTACCCCAAGGTCGACTTCCTGCCCGATGAGACAACTGCCGACCCCGCCGCGCGCGCGGGTGTTGCCGCGAGCCCGAAGTTCCCCGAGATCGAGGAGCGCATCCTGAAGTACTGGGATGAGGACGGCACCTTCGTGGCGTCGGTCGAGGGGCGCGACGCCGGCGAGAACGGCGACAACGAGTTCGTCTTCTACGACGGCCCGCCGTTCGCCAACGGCCTGCCGCACTATGGTCACCTGCTCACCGGGTACGTCAAGGACCTCATCCCGCGCTACCAGACCATGCGCGGCCGCCGGGTCGAGCGCCGCTTCGGCTGGGACACCCACGGGCTGCCGGCCGAGCTCGAGGCGCAGCGGGTGCTGGGCCTGAAGACCAAGGGCGAGATCCTTGAGCTGGGCATCGAGGAGTTCAACGCCGCCTGCCGCGAGTCCGTCCTGAAGTACACCGACGACTGGCAGGCCTATGTCCGTCGCCAGGGCCGCTGGGTCGACTTCGAGCACGACTACAAGACGCTCAACCCGGACTACATGGAGTCGGTCATCTGGGCGTTCAAGACGTTGTACGACAAGGGCCTCATCTACGAGGGCAAACGCGTGCTGCCCTACTGCTGGAACGACGAGACGCCGCTGTCCAACCACGAGCTGCGGATGGATGCAGAGGTCTACCAGATGCGCCAGGACCCGGCCGTCACCGTTGGGTACCGGCTGGACAGTGGCGAGCTGGCGCTGATCTGGACGACGACCCCGTGGACGCTGCCGAGCAACCTGGCCATGGCGGTGAACCCCGACGTCGACTACGTCGTGGTGCAGGGAGATGTCACCGGCGGAGAGGTCCGATACCTGCTGGCCGAGGCGAGGGTTGCGGCATACAGCAGGGAGCTCGGCGAGGACGCGAGCGAGCGGATCGTGCAGCGGCTCAAGGGATCCGAGCTGCTCGGGCGCACCTACACACCGCCGTTCAGCTACTACGTGGGGCGGGCGAACGCCCACCAGATCCTGTCCGCGGACTACGTCACGACCGAGGACGGCACGGGCATCGTGCACATCGCGCCAGCGTTCGGTGAGGAGGACAAGGTCGTCACCGACGCCGCCGGCATCGACGCGGTCGGCCCGGTCGGCCCGGACGGCAGGTTCACCGCCCCGGTCGTGGACTACGAAGGCATGTTGGTCTTCGACGCCAACCTGCACATCATCGACCACCTCAAGGCGCGCACGGCGGGAGAGACCGACGCGAGCGCTGTGGGTTCCACGACCCCCGGCACGGTCCTGCTCCGCCGCGAGACCTACGACCACTCCTACCCGCACTGCTGGCGCTGCCGTCAACCGCTGATCTACATGGCGGTGTCGAGCTGGTTCGTCGAGGTGACCAAGTTCCGGGACCGCATGGTCGAGCTCAACGAGCAGATCACGTGGGTGCCCGAGCACGTCAAGCACGGGCAGTTCGGCAAGTGGCTGTCCAACGCGCGCGACTGGTCGATCAGCCGGAACCGCTTCTGGGGCAGTCCGATTCCGGTGTGGCAGTCCGACGACCCGACCTACCCGCGGACCGACGTCTACGGCTCGTTCGAGGAGCTCCGGCGCGACTTCGGCGTCACCGTCACCGACCTGCACCGGCCGTTCATCGACCGGCTCACCCGACCCAACCCCGACGACCCCACCGGTCGGTCGACGATGCGCCGTGTCCCGGACGTGCTCGACGTGTGGTTCGACTCCGGCTCGATGTCGTTCGCCCAGGTGCACTACCCCTTCGAGAACGCCGAGTGGTTCGAGCACCACTTCCCGGGTGACTTCATCGTCGAGTACATCGGCCAGACCCGTGGCTGGTTCTACACGATGCACGTCCTCGCGACCGCGCTGTTCGACCGGCCCGCGTTCTCCTCCTGCGTCAGCCACGGCATCGTGCTGGGCAACGACGGCCTGAAGATGAGCAAGTCGCTGGGCAACTATCCCAGCGTCTCCGAGGTGTTCGACCGCGATGGCGCCGATGCCATGCGCTGGTTCCTGATGTCAAGCTCCATCTTGCGCGGCGGAAACCTCATCGTCACCGAGGCCGGCATCCGCGACGGCGTGCGCCAGGTGCTGCTCCCGCTGTGGAGCTCGTGGTACTTCTTCTCGTTGTACGCCAACGCTGCTCAAGGTGGCGCCGGGTATGAGGCCACGTGGTCCACGGCGTCGCAGGACGTCCTCGACCGCTACCTCCTGGCCAAGCTGCGCCGCTTCGTGGAGAAGGTTCAGGAGCAGCTGGACACGTATGACGTGGCCGCTGCGTGTGAGTCCGTTCGCAACTTCCTGGACGTGCTCTCCAACTGGTACATCCGACGTTCGCGAGACCGTTTCTGGGATATGGCCAACGAGCCGAGTGACTCCCGGGACTCTGCCTTCAACACGCTCTACACCACTCTTGAGGTCCTCACGCGTGTCGCCGCCCCGCTGCTGCCCTTCACCACGGAGGAGATCTGGCGCGGCCTCACCGGAGCGCGTTCGGTGCACCTGACCGACTGGCCGGATGCCTCCGACCTGCCCGCGGACGACGAGCTGGTCAATGCGATGGACCGCGCTCGCGAGATCTGTTCGGTGGCCGGGGGTCTGCGCAAGGCCAGTGGGCTGAGGAACCGACTACCACTGCAGGACCTCACCGTCGTGACCGCCAATCCCGAGGCGCTGCGGTCGTTTGCCGCAATCGTGGCGGACGAGATCAACGTTCGGACCGTCACGTTGGTGGACCTTGAGTCGGCCAGCGAGTCCGACTTCGGCGTCACCCAGAAGCTGACGGTGAACGCCAGGGCGGCCGGCCCCCGGCTGGGCAAGAACGTCCAGCTAGCCATCAAGGGCAGCAAGAGCGGCGACTGGTCGATCTCTGCGGAGGGCATCGTGACGGCGGGCGGTCTGGCGCTGGTCGGGGGGGAGTACTCCCTCGAAACCGTTGTGGGCGAAGCCAATTCGATTGAGAGTGTTGTTGCAGAACGTGCCGCGAACACTTCCCAGGGGTCGTCGCGGGTCACGGCCATGTTGCTGCATAACGGGTTCGTCGTCCTGGACACGACAGTGAGCCCGGAGCTGGCCGCCGAGGGACTCGCCCGAGACGTCATCCGTGCGGTCCAGCAGGCGCGGCGTGATGCGGGCCTGGAAGTCAGCGACCGGATCAGCCTGACGGTAAGCGGCGATGACGACGTCTGGGCGGCCACCGTGGCCCATCAGCAGCTGATCATGATGGAGACGCTGGCTATGCAGTTCGGCTCGGCCGGATCGGCAGACCCGCTGCCCGCAGGCCAAGGCGTGGCCGCTGTCGTCGGCGACAACCAGAAGATCCGCATCCTCGTGGAGAAGATCTGATGCCGCCGTCCGAGAGGAAGCATGTCGTGCTCGACCCCAGGGAGATGTGATGAGCGGACGACCAGACTCAGCACAGCGTGATGCTGGGCACAACCTCGAGGTCCGCAAGCAGATGCGGGAGATCGAGCAGTCCATCCTGGCTCGAGCGCCGGAGCACGACTTGGAGCCTTCTCTGGATCGCATCGCCGCCGTGATGAACCTTCTCGGCGACCCGCAGCATGCGTTCCCGGCCATCCACATCACGGGTACCAACGGCAAGACGTCGACCACGCGCATGATCGAACGCATGCTGCGCGAGATGGGGTTGTCGACCGGGCGGTTCACCTCGCCTCATCTGCATGACATCCGAGAACGGATCGCGTTGAACGGCGAGGCGATTGACGCCGAGAGGTTTATCGCGTCCTACGAGGACGTGATCCCCTTCATCGAGATGGTCGACGCAAGGTCTGCTGAGGAAGACGACCCGCAGATGACCTATTTCGAGGTCCTGGTTGCGGTGGCGTTGGCTGCGTTCGCCGACGCGCCTGTCGACGTCGCGATCATCGAGGTCGGCATGGGAGGGTCCTGGGATGCCACCAACGTCGTTGATGGCAAGGTGGCAGTGGTGACACCGATCTCGGTTGACCACGAGCGGTTCCTGGGTTCGTCATTGGAGGGCATTGCCACGGAGAAGGCCGGAATCATCAAGCCCGGCTCCGTGGTGGTCAGCGGGCTGCAGGAGCCCGAGGTAGCCAAGATCCTGCTCGACCGGGTTGAGGAGGTGGGCGCGCGAACGGCTTTTGAGGGCAACGAGTTCGGCATCCTGCGCCGGGAGGTCGCGGTCGGCGGCCAGCAGCTCGCCATACGCGGTCTGGGTGGTGACTATGACGACCTCTTCCTTCCTCTCCACGGCCCCCACCAAGGCCACAACGCGGCGATAGCGCTGGTGGCCGTCGAGGCGTTTGTCGGTGGTGGCGAGCATCGGCTCGACATCGACCTGATCCGTGCCGGACTGGCCGGAGCAACATCACCGGGACGCCTGGAGATCGTGCGCCGTTCGCCCACCGTCCTGGTGGATGCGGCGCACAACCCTGCCGGCGCCCTGGCACTCAAGATGGCCATTGAGGACGCCTTCAGCTTCGCGAAACTCGTTGGTGTCATTGCGATTCTGGAGGACAAGGACGCGACGGCGATTCTTGAGATCCTCGAGCCGGTGCTGAACGAGATCGTGATAACCCGCACCACCTCACCGCGTGCCATGAGGCCCGATCGTCTGGGCCGGCTGGCCGCAGAGATCTACGGCGAGGATCGTGTCACCGTCATCGACAACCTGCCGGATGCGCTCGACCGGGCCGCCGCACTGGCCGATGAGGGCGGCGTGAGCGGGGCCGTGCTGGCCACCGGCTCGATCACCACCGCTGCCGAGGTCCGGATGCTGCTGGGCCGGACCGACGGATGAGCGCTCTGAGGTTCTACGGCGTTCCGGGCAAGATGACCCGGCGCCTGGCCGGCGTCGTCATCGGCACGCAGGGCCTGGCCGTGTTCTTCGGTGCGCTCGTGGCCCGATCCCTGGCCGCGGTCAACGGATCCAACACGTCCAACACGTCCAACACGTCCATCGCGCCCAACACGTTTCTGCTCATCGGGTCGGTGCTGGCCGTGGTCTGCATCCTTGACGCCGGACTGCTCCGTCGGCCGTGGGGCGTCACGGTGGGCTGGGTCCTTCAGCTCGCAACTCTGGCCACTGCCTTTGTCGTCCCCGCGATGCTGCCCATAGGCCTGTTGTTCGGTGCGCTCTGGCTGACCGCGCTGGTCCAGGGACGCACCATGGACGAGCACACCAAGCGGGTGGATGCGCAGTGGTATGCCGCCGAGCGCTCAGCCGCAAACGAGCCGTCCCTTGACGAGGCCTCCGAAAACCGGCCGTCACCGCATGACGGATAGGGTGGCGGACTGTGACGATACAGACGGAACGCTCCCTGGTCCTGGTCAAGCCCGACGGCTTCTCGCGCGGCCTGTCCGGTGAGGTCCTGCGCAGAATCGAGGCCAAGGGCTACACCCTGGTGGCCCTGTCGATCTTCACTCCCGACCGCGCACGACTGGCCAAGCACTATGCCGAGCACGAGGGCAAGCCGTTCTACGAGCCGCTGATGGAGTTCATGGCCAGTGGCCAGGTGACCGCTGCGGTGATCGAGGGCCAGCGCTGCATCGAGGGCTTCCGGGCTCTGGCCGGCGCGACGGATCCGAGCGTGGCGTTGCCCGGCACGATTCGCGGCGACCTCGGCCGCGACTGGGGCCTGAAGGTCCAGCAGAACGTCGTTCACGGTTCGGACTCACCCGAGTCCTCCCAGCGCGAGATCGGCATCTGGTTCCCCGAGCTCGCCTGACCGGGCGGGTGCGTCTGCCGGCATATGTCCGAAGACGTTCCGGTATTGCGGGTGGTCGGGTGCGTCTGCCGGCATGTGTCGGAAGACGTCCCGGTTCGGCCAGCGCAGGCCCGGTGGTCCGGGCCGGCCGGCTCAGACCTGCGGGGTCTGGTCCAGGCCGGCGATCAGCAGCTCGAGCAGTGAGGCCAGGTCCTGGCGCTGACGTCTTGACAGCGGCCCCAGCACGTCGGACTCCACCATGTCGGACTCGCGCACGGCGGCCTTGAACGTCGTCCAGCCCTCATCGGTGAGCGTGATCAGGACCCGCGTCCGGTTGTCCGGGTCCGTGGCACGAGCGATCAGGTCTCGCTGAGCCATCCGGTCGAGGCGGTGCGTCATCGAGGACGGCGCCACGCTGGTCGCCTCGGCGAGCTGACTCGGGGTCAGCGCCTCATCCTCGTTGCTGCGCGCCAGGCGGGACAGGACCGCCCACTCGCCGGCCGAGAGGTCCAGGTCGGCGAGCTGCCGGGCATACCACTGGTCGAGCTTGCGGGCCAGGCCGTGGACCGCGGTGATCACGCGCTGAACCGACTCGTCACCACCTGCGGCGACGTATGCCGCGACGTCTGCGCGGTACTCGTCCTGAGCCGTCGGAGGGGTGCGCTTGGCCGGGGTTCTGGGGGTCGTCATATCTCATCTTCTCATGCTAAGATTTCGAGATCGAAGTATTCGATATCTAAAACTGCCACATGCAAGGGCGTGTGGCCGGACATGTGGAGGTTGTGATGAAGCGCGCACGGTTGCTGGTGTTGGCGTCGACGGTCAGCATGCTCGGTTGGGGCTCGATTCTGCCCTACCAGTACGCCTACGCTGCGAACACCCGTGGCTGGGGCGGGCTGGTCGCGGCCGCCGCGGCAAGCCTGTTCTCCGTCGGTGCTCTCCTGGCAGCCCCCATCGGTGGTCGGCTGGCCGACCGGTTCGACCCTGCGCGGGTCGCCGTCATCGCCAAGGTCGTGGCTGCCGCCGCCACCGCGTTCCTCATCGTCGCCGGCACCCCGGCGCTCTTCCTCGTGGGCATGTTCGTCTTCGGCGCGGGCATCACCGCGGCACAGCCCGCGCAGACGGTTCTGGTGCTCCGCTGGGTCGGTCCGGCGGACCGCCGCCGAGTCTTCGCGCTCCTGTTCACCGGTGCCTCGGTCGGCATGGCCATCGGAGCTTTCACCGCCGGCTACCTCGTCGACCTCACCCGGATCGACGGCATGTGGACGGCATTTGCCACCGCGGCCATCGGCTTCCTCATCTCCGCAACGCTGATCGGCATCGGCGGCCGTGGCGCGCCCGGGGACGAGGTTTCCGTGCCCGAGAACGCCCCGAGTGCACCCAGCGCCTCGACCGGGTCCGCGATCAAGGTGATCCTGGCGACCCCGGCTCTGCGCTGGACTGCCGTCATCACCGTCATGCTGGCTCTCGGCTTCTACGCCCAGTTCGAGTCTGGTCTTCCCGCCTATGCCATCACGGTGCTCGGGGTGCCCGCGCGCACGATCGGAACGGCGTCTGCGGTGAACTGCCTCGTGATCGTCGTGCTGCAGATGGCCGTGGTGAAGTGGACGGCCAAGCGTTCAGCGCCCTCGCTGCTCGTGGCTGTCGGCCTGATCTGGGTGCTCTCGTGGCTGCTGCTGGCCGCGTCGTCGCTCGTGCCAGAGCTGGCCAGCACGATGTTCGTGGCGGTCTTCGGGGTCTTTGCCGTCGGCGAGACGATGTACGCCCCCGTCCTCAACCCGCTGACCGCCAGCCTTGCTCCCTCCGGCATGGTCGGCAGCACGCTGGGCATCTTCGCGGCACTGCAGACCGGTGTGTCCGCAGCGGGTCCGATGCTGGCCGGCGTCGCCCTCAGCGCGGGTCGCGGCTCGCTGTTCGTCGGGGTGCATGTGGGCATCAGCCTTGTCGCCGTATTCGCGGCGCTCCGGTTGCGCTCGCTGCTGGCCGCCGCGCGCGTGGGCAGCCAGCCGGGCGGCATACCGACGACGATTGAAGAGCTGGTCACCGAGGCTGAGACGGGCGACCTGCGCCTGCCGCAGCCCGCATAGTCCGGCTGGTCCGGGCGGTCCTGGTGGTCCTGGTGGTTCGCGCGGTCCTGGTGGTCCTGGTGTTGCGCGGTCCGGCGCGCTCAGAACTGCCCGTTGACCAGCCCCATGACCTCGATGCGCAGGTCGTCGAAGCTCATCTTCGGTTCGCTGGCGCGCAGGTCGGCCAGCGCCTCCTCGCGGGTCGGCTCGCCGCCCAGGGCAACGGCCGCGATCTGCGCCGAGTCGCTGTGAGGTAGCCGGCGGATCCTGATCCGGGCTGCCGACCTTTCTGCCTGGATGGCATGGGCGAGGACGTCCAGCAGTGCAACTCGTGCGTTCTGGTCATCGGGTGCAGACGCTTCGACGGGAGTGTTTCCCCCGACGAGGATGACCCGGCCATCTTCCGACAGGGCCGGCATGATGGTCGACGCGGCGCTGAACCGCGCAAGCAGACCGTCCTCCAGGAAGTTGCGCACTCGTTCGATGACGGCGTTGCCGCGGGCCGGGACGTGAACCGGCAGCTGCACATAGCAGTCCAGCGAGCCGGGCGCGATGCCCGCGACTGCCGCGCCCAGCCCCTCGAGATCATCGACCGCGATCACCTCAGCACCCGCGATCCTCAGGGCTGCCGACACTGCGGCCACCTGCTCGGCTGCTCCCGTCACCACTACCGTCGAGCCCACTGTCTCTCCCCTTCGCCGTCTCTGTCAGCCGATGGTAGCGAACAACGGTTCTGGCACCCCACCGCCTACGAAGTGACCCTCGCCGCAATGGCGGGACGGACCCGAAAGCGTGCTCAGTGGCTGGGTGCGGGTCAGAGCGCCTGTCGTGGTTCGAGATGCGTCTGCACGGCGGTGTCGGGCAGGTCCTTGGTGATCGCCGCCTCGAGTTCGGCGGTCAGATGGTGACTTCGTTCCACCGTCCAGGCGCCCGGCACACGGACGGTCAGTGAGACGAAGCGGTGCCGCCCGGACTCACGGGTTCGCACGTCGGTGAAGTCGATCTCCGAGGTTCGCATGGTGTCGAGCACTGCCGTCACGAGGGCGAGATCTTCGGCCGGCATCGCGGCGTCGAGCAGAGATGTCAGCGACTGTGAGACCAGCCGGAAACCAGTCACCAGGATGTTCACCCCGACGATCGCGGCCACGATCGGGTCGAGCCGATCCCAGCCGGTCAGCCCCACCAGCAGGACCCCGACGATGACACCGGCCGAGGTCCAGACGTCGGTCAGCAGATGCTTGCCGTCCGCGGACAGCGTGACCGAGCGGTGGGCGGCACCGGCGCGAAGCAGGAGCAGGCCCACAGCCCAGTTGACGCCGGTGGCGACGCTCGAGATCGCCAATCCCAGCCCGACGCTCTGCAGCGCCGCCGGATGCAGGAAGCGCTGCACCGAGCTGAACAGGATTACCCCGGCGGCGACGAAGATCATCAGCCCTTCGATGCCGGCTGAGAAGTACTCGGCCTTGCCGTGACCGAAGTTGTGGTTCTCGTCGGCGGGCCGGGCGGCCACGTGCAGCGCGACCAGCGCCACGACGGCGGCAATCAGGTTCACCCCGGACTCGGCGGCATCCGAGAGGAGGCCGACCGACCCGGTCAGCAGGTAGGCCCCGGACTTCAGCGAGATCGTCACCAATGCCGCCGCGATCGACAGCCAGGCGAACTTCGTCAGTCCCGGCGACGTTCCCTCTGGCTCCACGCCAACCTGCGGAAAGGCGATCCTCTTCATGGGGCCAGACTTCCAGAGCGACCTGGCCCATCTGAGCCGGGGTGGGACTACTCGAAGGACCTGAGGTGTTGTCTCTGTTCGTGAACCTCAACGAAAGTGTCCACGCGACCCTCAACGACATACCCCTCGTCACCATCGACGGTGAACCGACCTCGCTCGCCCCGTACGCGGACAAGGTCAAGCTCATCGTCAACGTAGCCTCCCGCTGTGGCCTCACGCCGCAGTACGAGAAGCTCGAGGAGCTGCAGAAGTCGTATGGCGACCGCGGCTTCACGGTGCTGGGCTTCCCGAGCAACCAGTTCCTGCAGGAGCTCGGCAGCTCTGAGGCCATCAGCGAGTTCTGCTCGATGACCTACGGCGTCACCTTCCCGATGTTCGACAAGGTCAAGGTGAACGGCCGCTCTCAGCACCCGCTCTACGCCGAGCTGACCAAGACGGCGGACGCCGACGGCAAGGCCGGCAGGGTGAAGTGGAACTTCGAGAAGTTCGTGGTCACTCCCGCCGGTGAGGTGCACCGCTTCCGTCCGACGGTCCAGCCGGATGCCCCGGAGATCGTCGCCCTGATCGAGGCCTCGCTGCCCGCCGACAGCTGACCACCGACAGCTGACCACTGGCAGCTGACTGCTTGCGGTAACTTCGCCCACCTGTTAGGTCTTACCGGATGACCAGAATCACGGCTCGCCGACGAGTCATCCGCCTGACGGTGGGCGAGCCGGCTGTCATGCGAGAAGACCTGTTGGCGGTCGAAGAACCGCTCGAGATTCGGGTCGGCGGTCGCGCGCTCGCGGTGACGATGCGTACCCCTGGCCACGACTTCGACCTCGCAGCAGGGTTCCTCGTGTCCGAGGGCGTGATCACGCGTGGGGAGCAGTTCGGCACCGTGCGTTACTGCGCCGGCACGACCGAAGAGGGACTGAACACCTACAACGTCCTGGACGTCACCCTTGCGCCCGGCGTCGCGCCGCCCGACCCCAGCCTGGAACGGTCGTTCTACACGACCAGCTCGTGCGGGCTGTGTGGCAAGGCGAGCATCGACGCGGTGCGCACCCAGTCGGCATACGGCGTGCGGGATGACGGGTTGCGGATCGACGCCGACCTGCTCACCACATTTCCTGCGAAGCTGCGGACCGAGCAGGCGGTGTTCGACAAGACCGGAGGGCTGCACGCGGCTGCGTTGTTCGACGGCGTGAGCGGAGAGCTGCTCGTGATCCGTGAGGATGTCGGGCGGCACAACGCGGTGGACAAGGTCGTCGGCTGGGCGCTCAAGGACGATCGGTTGCCGCTGCAGGGAACGGTCCTGATGGTGTCGGGGCGGGCCAGCTTCGAGCTGACCCAGAAGGCATTGATGGCCGGAATCCCTTTATTGGCAGCGGTTTCGGCGCCCTCGTCCCTGGCCGTCGAGTTGGCCGACGAGGTCGGCATGACTCTTGTCGGCTTCGTGAGAGGGAGCTCGATGGTGATGTATGCCGGTCAGGAACGCGTTGTCGTTCCTCGCAGCGTCTCGGCCGCTGCTGCCGCGAGCGGGGTCAGGTCGAGCCCACCTCCGTCGACGTAGGCGATCAGGTCGGCGCGCATCGACGGCGGCCAGGTCAGCCGCAGGTGCTTGGCGATCTCGGCAACCGCCTGGTCGTGCGGGCGATGGGCCACGTTGGCGGCGATCTGGTTCGCCATGCGCACCAGGGCCGCGGGGTCGCTCACAGCTGCACCAGGCCCAGCTCCTGGGGCGCCTGCTCGCTGACCGGTGCCTGTGACGTCGGTGCGATCTGGACCGCTGTGACCTTGTACTCGGGGCAGTTGGTCGCCCAGTCGGAGTAGTCGGTCGTGACGATGTTGGCACCGCTGCCGGGGTAGTGGAAGGTCGTGTAGACCACTCCCTGCGGCATCCGGTCGGCGATCTTGGCCCGCAGGACCGTCTGGCCTACGCGGCTGATGATCGCGACAGCGGAGCCATCGTCGATGCCGCGCTCCTCGGCGTCGTGCGGGTGGATCTCCAGGATGTCCTCGCCGTGCCACTGCACGTTCTGCGTACGGCGGGTCTGGGCGCCGACGTTGTACTGGCTCAGGATGCGGCCGGTGGTCAGGATCAGCGGGAACATCCGGCTGGTGCGCTCATCGGTCGGCACGAAGGGCGTGTCCACGAAGTGCCCCTTGCCGCGGACGAACCCGTCGACGTGCATGGTCGGCGTGCCGTCGGGTGCGGAGGCGTTGCAGGGCCACTGCAGGCTGCCGACCGCGTCCAGCTTGGCGAACGAGACCCCGGCAAAGGTGGGCGTCGTGGCGGCGATCTCGTCCATGATCTGGCTGCCCTGGTCATAGTGCATCGGGTAGCCCAGCGCGGTCGCGAGGTCGCAGGCAACCTGCCACTCCTGCTTGCCGCACCTCGGCGCCATCACCGGGCGGACCCGGTTGATCCGTCGCTCGGCGTTGGTGAACGTCCCGTCCTTCTCCAGGAACGAGGTCCCGGGCAGGAACACGTGGGCGAACGCAGCGGTCTCGTTGAGGAACAGGTCCTGGACGATCAACAGCTCGAGAGCGGCCAGGGCAGCCTTGACGTGCTTGACGTTCGGGTCGGACTGAGCGATGTCCTCGCCCTGGATGAACATGCCGCGGTAGCTGCCGGCGATGGCCGAGTCGAGCATGTTGGGGATCCGCAGCCCGGGCTCGGGGTCGAGGGTGCGCGACCACACCTGCTCAAAGACCTCGCGCACCGTGTCGTCGCCGACGTGGCGGTAACCAGGCAGCTCGTGGGGGAACGAGCCCATGTCGCACGAGCCCTGCACGTTGTTCTGTCCGCGCAGCGGGTTGATGCCCACGCCCTCGCGGCCGATGTTCCCGGTGGCCATCGCGAGGTTCGCCATACCCATGACCATGGTCGAGCCCTGGCTGTGCTCGGTCACCCCGAGCCCGTAGTAGATCGCCGCGTTGGGCGCGGTGGCGTACAGCCGGACGGCAGCGCGCACCTGCTCGGCGGGAACACCTGTGATCTGCTCCATCGCCTCGGGGCTGTTCTCCGGGCGGGCGATGAACGCCTCCCACTGTGCGAACGAGTCGTCCTCGCACCGCTGCGCGACGAAAGCCCGGTCGACCAGCCCCTCGGTGACCACCACGTGCCCGAAGGCGTTGACCATGGCCACGTTCGTGCCCGGCTGAAGCTGCAGGTGATGTGCCGCCTCGACGTGGGGGCTGCGGACCAGGTCGATGCGTCGCGGGTCGACGACCACCAGCGCGGCACCCTTGCGCAGTCGTTGCTTCATCCGGGAGGCGAACACCGGGTGCCCGTCGGTGGGGTTGGCCCCGATCAGCAGGATCACGTCAGCCTGGTCGACCGACTTGAAGTCTTGGGTGCCGGCCGACGTGCCGAAGGTCTGGCTCAGCCCGTATCCGGTCGGGGCGTGGCACACCCGGGCACAGGTGTCGACGTTGTTGTTGCCGAACGCTGCCCGGATCATCTTCTGGACCACGAAGACCTCTTCGTTGGTGCAGCGCGACGAGGTGATGCCGCCGATCGCCTTCACTCCGTGCTCGGCC
Organism: Phycicoccus sp.; assembly: GCA_043721655.1. GTDB lineage: Bacteria > Actinomycetota > Actinomycetes > Actinomycetales > Dermatophilaceae > UBA4719. The sequence continues at coordinate 13,411 of JAYSQH010000346.1, forward strand.
TGGATCGCCATCAGCCGTGAGGCGGCGTAACCGATCGCCTCGTCCCACGAGACCGGGCGCCACTCGTCGGTGATCGACTCGCGCACCATCGGGGACAGCTGGCGGTCGCGGTGGGAGGCGTAGCCCCAGGCGAACCGGCCCTTCACGCACGAGTGGCCCTCGTTGGCCCCACCGTCCTTGGCAGGCACCATCCGGACGACCTCGCCACCTCGGAGCTCGGCCTTGAACGAGCAGCCGACACCGCAGTAGGCACAGGTCGTGAGCACTGTGCGCTTCGGCGGGCCCAGCGCGATGACCGTCTTCTCCTGCAACGCCGTGGTGGGGCAGGCCTGGACGCAGGCGCCGCATGACACGCACTCGGAGGCCATGAATGACTCGCCCGCGGACGCCGAGACTGTGGAGCCGAAACCGCGACCCGCGATCGTGAGGGCAAACGTGCCCTGCACCTCGTCGCAGGCGCGGACGCAACGCGAGCAGGCGATACAGGCTGCGGGGTCGAAGGTGAAGTAGGGGTTGCTCTCGTCCTTGACCGTGTCGAGGTGGTTTCGGCCCTCGAAGCCGTAGCGCACATGGGTCAGCCCGACCGTCGCCGCGATGCCATGCAGCTCGCACTCGCCGTCCTCGCCGTCCTCGCGATGGGTGTCGCTGGTCAGGCAGTCCTGAGGGTGGTCGGACAGGTAGAGCTCGGTGACCCCACGGCGCAGCCGCGCCAGGCGAGGGGAGTGGGTGCTGACGACCATGTCCGGGCCGCACGGGGTGGTGCACGAAGCGGGGGTGCCCTTGCGGCCTTCGATCTCGACCAGGCACAACCGGCAGGAGCCGAACGGCTCGAGCGAGTCGGTCGCGCACAGCTTCGGGATGTCGACCCCGGCCAGGGCTGCGGCCCGCATCACCGATGTCCCGGCGGGCACGCTCACCGGTATGCCGTCGATCTCGACCCTGACCTCAGGCTCGCCAACGCGAGCGGGTGTGCCGTAGTCGGGTTCCTTGAGCAGAGTCATGGCCGGGCACCTTCGGGTCGGTCCAGGTCTTCGGGGAAGTGTTGCAGCACGCTTCGCACGGGCATCGGGGTAAGTCCGCCCATGGCGCACAGTGATCCGTCGGTCATCAGCTCACACAGGTCCTGCAGCAAGACGACGTTGGCTGCGGTCTCGTGGCCGGCGACGATCTTGTCGATCACCTCGACCCCCCGGACGGCGCCGACGCGACAAGGGGTGCACTTGCCGCAGGACTCAGCCGCGCAGAACTCCATGGCGAAGCGGGCCTGGACGGCCATGTCGACCGTGTCGTCGAAGACCACGATGCCGCCGTGGCCGACCATCGCGCCGGCCTCGGCGAAGGCCTCGTAGTCCAGCGGCAGGTAGAACTGGTGCGGCGGCAGGTAGGCCCCGAGGGGACCACCGACCTGGACGGCACGGACCGGCCGGCCCGAGGCGGTGCCGCCGCCGAACCGCTCGAGCATGTCGCCCAGGGTGATCCCGAAGGCGGTCTCGACGATCCCGCCACGCGCCACATTGCCGGCCAGCTGGAAGACCTGGGTGCCGCGTGAGTGGCCGACGCCGAAGTCGCGGTAGAACGCGGCTCCGTGGGCGAGAACGACCAGGACACTGGCCAGCGACAGCACGTTGTTGACGACTGTCGGCTTGCCGAACAGCCCCTCGATCGCGGGCAGCGGCGGCTTGGCACGGACCACGCCGCGCTTGCCCTCGAGGCTCTCCAGCATCGCGGTCTCCTCGCCGCAGATGTAGGCGCCCGCGCCGACGCGGATCTCGAGGTCGAACCCGTGGTCGCTGCCCAGGATTCGTGAGCCCAGCCAGCCCACCTGGTATGCCGTCTCGACGGCCGCGCGCATGGTGGCCACCGCGTCGGGGTACTCCGAGCGGATGTAGACGAAGCCCTCGCGGGAGCCCACAGCGATGCCAGCGATGACCATGCCCTCGATCAGCATGAAGGGGTCGCCCTCCATCAGCATCCGGTCCGCGAACGTCCCGCTGTCACCCTCGTCGGCGTTGCAGGTGACGAACTTGGGGGAGCCGGGTGCGTTCAGGACGGTGCGCCACTTCACCCCGACGGGGAAGCCTGCTCCACCGCGCCCACGGAGGCCGGACTCGGTGACCTCGTCGCAGATCTGCTCCGGGGTCATCGTCAACGCCCGGCGCAGCGCGAAAAGCCCACCATGCGCCTCGTAGTCCCGGGGCGACAGAGGGTCGATGACACCGACCCGGCTGAAGGTCAGGCGGTCCTGCTCGGCGAGCCAGGCGATCTGGTCGGTCGGGCCGAGGCCCAGTTCGTGGGCGGCGCCGTTGAGGAAACCCGCCGCGAACAGGCCCTCGACGTCGTCGGGGGTCACCGGGCCGTAGGCGACCCGTCCCTGGGCGGTCACCACCTCGACTAGCGGCTCGAGCCACATCATCCCGCGGGAGCCGTTACGGACCACCTCGACGGCCGCACCCGAGCGGGCGGCCTGCCGCTCGATGGCTGCCGCGACCTCGTCCGCGCCCACGGAACGAGCCGAGGAGTCCCGCGGGACGTAGACAGTGGTCATCCGAGCTCACCACTGTCGGTCATGCTGGCGCCGGTCAGGTCACTGTCACTTCGGTCAGTGCCGCTGTCGCGGACCAGCCGGTCGAGATCGGCGGCCTTGACCCGGCCGTGCATCCGACCGTCGACGGCAACCGTGGGCCCGAGCGCACAGTTGCCCAGGCAGAAGACTTCGTCAAGGGTGACCGACCCGTCGGCAGTGGTGCCGCCGAAGTCGACGCCGAGGGAGCGGGTGGCGTGCTGCGCCAGAGCGTGCCCGCCCACCGACTGGCACGCCTCGCCCCGGCAGACCTGGACCCGGGCCCTCCCGGGCGGGGTCGAACGCAGGTCCGGGTAGAAGGTCAGCACCCCGTAGACGTCGGCTCGTGAGACGTTGAGAGCCTTGGCGACCAGCGGAACCGCACGCGGATCGACATACCCGAAGGTCTTCTGAAGGGCGTGCAGCACCGGCAACAGCGGCCCCCGCTGCAAGGCGTGCGAACCGATCGTGTCCAGCGCCGCGTCGTCAGACCACGGCGCGTGCTTCGGGGATACGTCGCTGAGCATCGGTGAGGTAGCCCTTCGTGAGGTTTCGCGGGTCAGGACTCAGGATAGGCCGACGATGTTCCCATCCGCGTCGATGTCGATCCGCTCGGCGCCCGGGTGCTTGCTCAGCCCTGGCATGGTGCGCATCTCGCCACAGATGGCGTAGACGTAGCCGGCGCCGACAGCTGCCCGGACCTCGCGCACCGGCATCCGCCAGCCGGTCGGGGCACCGCGCAGGGTTGGGTCCGAGGACAGGGACAGGTGGGTCTTGGCGATGACCACGGGGAACTCCCCGTAACCCAGCACCTCGAACCGGGCCAGCTGCTTCTTGACCGACGGCAACAGGTCGATGCCATCAGCTCCGTAGACCTCTTTTGCGATCTTCTCGATCTTGTCGACGAGCGGCAGGTCGAGCTCGTAGAGGTGATGGAACGTGTTCGGCTCGTTGGCTGCCTCGACGACGAGCGCGGCCAGCTCCAGCGCACCCTTGCCGCCATCGGCGACGTGCCGGGTGACGGCCACTTTGGCGCCGGCCTCAGTCGCGATGTCGATGATGGTCTGGAGCTCCGACTCGTGGTCGGTGGGGAACGCGTTGATGGCCACCACCGGTTGCACCCCGAAGCGCCGCACGATCTCGATGTGGCGCAACAGGTTCGGTGCGCCGAGCCGGACGTCCTCGGTGTTCTCCTCGAGCATCTCGGGTGGGAGCGCGCGGCCGGCGACGACCTGGTAGCGACCGGAGTGTGTCTTCAGCGCACGCACGGTGACGACGAGGACCGCAGCATCCGGCGTCAGCCCAGACGCCCGGCACTTCACGTTGAAGAAGCGCTCAGCGCCCATGTCGGAGCCAAAGCCGGCTTCGGTGAGCAGGTAGTCCGACGTGCGGATGCCGAGCAGGTCGGCGACCACCGAGGAGTTGCCGGTCGCGATGTTGCCGAACGGCCCGGCGTGGATCAGGGCCGGCGTGTGCTCCAGCGTCTGCAACAGGTTGGGCTTGATCGCGTCGCGCAACATGACGGCCATGGCACCTGCCGCCTTGAGGTCCTCGGCGGTGACGGGCTGGCCGGCGTAGGTGAAGCCGATGACGATACGGCCGAGGCGCTCGCGAAGGTTCTGCAGCGAGGTCGACAGCGACAGGATCACCATCACCTCGCTGGCGGCGGTGATGTCGAAACCGGCCTGCCGCGGGACGCCGTCCATCCGCTCGCCGAGGCCCACGACGATGTTGCGCAGGGCGCGGTCGTTGACGTCCATCACCCGTCGCCAGGCGATCGTGCGGGTGTCGATGCCGAGCTCGTTGCCGTGGTGCAGGTGGTTGTCGACCATGGCGGTGAGCAGGTTGTGCGCCGAGGTAACGGCGTGGAAGTCGCCGGTCAGGTGCAGGTTCACGGCCTCCATCGGCACGACCTGGCTGTAGCCGGCTCCTGCCGCGCCACCCTTGATGCCGAACGTGGGCCCGAGCGATGGCTGTCGTAGCGAGAGCATCGACCGGTGTCCGAGCAACGCCAGACCCTGGGCCAGCCCGACCGATGTGGTGGTCTTTCCCTCACCCAGTGGCGTCGGCGTCACCGCGCTGATGACGATGTACTTCGCCTTCGGCTGGTCGGCCACCGCTTCTAGTGCGGTCGGCGCGACCTTGGCGATATACGTGCCGTAGCGCTCCAGGTGCTCGGCCCCGATGCCTGCCGAAGCCGCGACCTCCTCGATCGGAAACAGGGTGGCCGCACGGCCGATCTCGAGGTCGCTGGGGAAGGGGGTCGTCATGCGGACAGCATGGCAGCCGTCACCGTGTTCGTGATACGTGGGGAGCCCATCCCCGCTCCGCCCGGCTGACGCCCAGAGCAAGACAGCGGCCTCACAACCCCACGCTCTTGACCGCTACAAAACCTGTACGTACACTTGTTGTACAGGAGGTGGATGTCATGGCAACAGTCAGCTCGCGGCTTGAGGTCCGAGTTCGACCCGAGAGCAAGTCCCGGGTGGAACATGCGGCCGCTTTGTTGCAGGTGCCTGTCAGCGACTTCGTCCGTTCGGCGGTGGAGGAGCGAGCGGAGCAGGTTCTGGCCGAGTACGAGACGTCCACTCGAGTTCCCGCCACTTTTTACGACGATCTGATGGCCGCTCTGGAGACACCTGCCGAGCCGTCGGCCGCCCTGACCCGGGCAGCCCGGCGTACCCGTGACGTCGTCGCCTCGACCTGAGCCGTGACCTATCGATCCGAACCCCTCGACCCTGCGCGGCATCAGCTCGACTCCCTGGCCTCCGGTGAGCCTGAGCTCGACACCTGGCTGCGACAGGACGCAGCCGGGGCAGAGGCAAGGCGGGTCGCACGAACATTTGTCTGGTGCCGGGCCGGTGAGGACGTCGTCGTGGCGTACTACGCGCTCGCAGGACACCGCCTGGTCCGTGACGACCTCCCGAAGAGCATCGGCCGCGGCAGCCCCGCAGAGGTGCCCGCCGTCCTGTTGGCCCGCCTGGCGATCGATGCAGGGCTCCAGGGCCAGGGGCTGGGCGGCGTCCTTCTGGCCGACGCCCTCACGCGGGTGGTCGCCGCGACCGAGCTGGTCGCCGCTCGCTTCGTGGTTGTCGACGCAGTTCACGACGATGCCGCCAGGTTCTACGAGCATCACGGTTTCCGCCGGATACCGGGCACGCTCCGTCTCGTCCAGAAGATCAGCGGCGTGGTGGCAGCCCTGGACCGGCGATGACCTTCCACGGCCACACGGAGTTTCGAATCACCCTGCCGACCGGGAGCACCGCGCCTGACGACGACGAGCGGGGGGCGGACAGCGCCACCAAACGTTGAGCTGTACTACCGTCGGCGTGAACCGACTTGTTGTTCGCTGATCTACACCGCGGAGGTAATGAAGTGCTCACCCAGGATCTGCCGACAGCAGTTGTCCGCTTGATCAAGGACTGCCTCAACGCGCGCTCCACAGCTGTCATGGGCGAGCTCTTCGATACGAACTACGTCCACCGGTGGGGACTGGACGGTGAGCTGTCCCTGCCGGACTACACCCGCGTGATGGGCGTGTGGTTCTCGGCCTTTCCAGACTTCCACGTGGAGCCGGAGATGTCCTTGACGGGCAACGACCTGACTTGCGTCCGCTACCTGTGCACGGGCACACACCTCGGTCCGCTGGTCGGTCACGACGCCACGGGGCGAACCGCAACGTGGCGCGAGAACTTCTGGTATCGCGTGGTCGGGGACCGCATCGTCGAGGATTGGGAGGACTACGACTTCGCTGGCATCCTCAGCCAGCTCACCGAGTAGCCCTCGAAACGAGAGGACCAGCAATGGCGTTCACCGGCTGGACCGATGCGGCCCTTGACTTCTTCGAGGGCCTGGAGATTGACAACTCCAGGGCCTACTGGCAAGCGCACAAGAACGTCTACGACGAACAGGTGCGCGCGCCGATGGAAGCCCTGCTTGCCGAGCTCTGCAAGGAGTTTGG
>JAYSQH010000347.1:0-4824 GCA_043721655.1 Phycicoccus sp.
ACGTCGCCAAGATGCTCCAGTCTTCAGGCACCCCGGTTCATCATGACCAGAGCCGCGGCCTCGACCACGGCGCGTATGTGCCGCTCGTCGAGATGTTCCCTCAGGCCGACGTTCCTGTCCTGCAGCTGTCGATGCCGACCCTCGACCCGCAGAAGCTTTTTGAGATCGGCCGCAAGCTCTCGCCGCTTCGCGACCAGGGAACGCTGATCGTGGGGTCGGGGTTCACCACCCACAACCTGCGCTGGTTCAACCCCGATGCCGACTCCGGCGCGACCGCCCCGGCGGCATCCTCTGAGTTCGACGCCTGGGCGGCCGAGACGATGGCGTCAGCCGACGTCGACTCGATGCTGGACTTCCTGGCCAAGGCGCCGGCCGCCCGCGAGGCACACCCGCGCACGGAACACTTCGCGCCTTTGTTCGTTGCCCTCGGAGCCGCCTATGAGAGCGGTGACCTCACCAACCGCAGCGTCATCGACGGCTTCTGGTACGGCCTGTCCAAGCGGTCCTGGCAGTTCGGCTGAGCCCGGGACAGACCGGTGGCCGGTCACCTCGGGTGAGGTAACCGGCCACCGTTTTCAGATGCCGTGCGGGTCAGGCTGTCGTTAAACCGAAGCAGGCTCCGGGGTGGACGCCGACTCGGTGTCGCCGTCGCCATCCTCGTCCACGTCGACACCGATCCCGATCTCGCGACTGCGGCTGATAACCACTGCGGCGACCACGATCACCAGAGCGACAAGCGCAATGCCCAGACGGATCGGGGTGCTGGCGCCATCACCGACCGTGAGGGTCACGACCGCGGGCGCAATCAGCAGCGATACCAGGTTCATGACCTTGATAAGCGGGTTGATCGCCGGGCCGGCCGTGTCCTTGAACGGGTCACCGACGGTGTCGCCGATGATGGTCGCCTCGTGGGCCGCAGAGCCCTTGCCGCCATGAGCGCCATCCTCAACGATCTTCTTGGCGTTGTCCCACGAGCCGCCTGCGTTGGCCAGGAAGACGGCCATCAGGGCGCCGGTGCCGATGGCGCCGGCCAGGAACCCGGCGAGCGGGCCGATGCCCAGGCCGAAGCCCACGACGACCGGCATGAGCGCCGCCAGCAGACCTGGCGTTGCGAGCTCACGCAGCGAGTCCTTGGTGCAGATATCCACCACGCGGCCGTACTCGGGCTTCTCGGTGTAGTCCATGATCCCGGGGTGCTCGCGGAACTGGCGCCGCACCTCGAAGACGATGGCGCCGGCAGCGCGGGTCACGGCGTTGATGGCCAAGCCGGAGAACAGGAAGACGACCGAGGATCCTATCAACAGACCCACCAGCGTGCTCGGCGTGACAATTTGAAGGTCGAACATCGACTGGACGAAGGCGGTCGGCTGTTCCTTGAGCCCGGCGGCAACGATCCGTCTGACTTCGGTCTGCCACGCATCGGTATAGGACCCGAAGAGCGCTGTGGCGGCCAGCACGGCTGTGGCGATCGCGATGCCCTTGGTGATGGCCTTGGTGGTGTTGCCGACCGCGTCGAGCTCGGTCAGGACCTGGACACCGTCGCCATGGACGTCACCGGACATCTCGGCGATGCCCTGGGCGTTGTCCGAGACCGGGCCGAAGGTGTCCATCGCGACGATGACGCCGACCGTGGTCAGCAGACCACAGCCCGCCAGTGCAATCAGGAACAACGCCAGCGCAATGGATCCGCCACCCACCAGGAAGGCGAGGTAGACCGCCGCACCGATGATGACCGTGGTGTAGACCGCGGACTCGAGACCCACGCCGATGCCGGACAGCACGACCGTTGCCGCGCCCGTCAACGAGGTACGGGCAACGTCCATGGTCGGACGCTTGTCGGTGCCGGTGAAGTGTCCGGTCAGCATGAGGATGACCGCGGCCAGAGCGATACCGATGAAGACCGCGAGCGTTGCCGCGATGCGCGGGTTCAGGGTCAAGAAGAGCAGCTTGTGACCGTCAAGGGCGGCAATCGACGTGGCGTTCTCTTGCGAAAGGCCGCGCAGCTCAGCGAACGTGGCCGGCAGGTACACGAACGCTGCGACTGCCGAGAGGACAGCCGAGACCGCCGCCGAGATGAAGAAACCGCGGTTGATCGCGACCAGACCGTTCTCGCCGGGGCGAGGCTTGGTGATGAAGACGCCCATGATCGCGGTCAGCGCGCCGATGGCCGGAACGATCAGCGGGAATACCAGGCCCTGCTCACCAAAGGCGGCCTTGCCGAGGATGAGTGCGGCAACCAGCGTCACGGCATACGACTCGAAGAGGTCAGCAGCCATGCCGGCGCAGTCGCCGACGTTGTCGCCGACGTTGTCCGCGATCGTCGCTGCGTTGCGGGGGTCGTCCTCGGGGATGCCGGCCTCGACCTTGCCAACCAGGTCGGCGCCGACGTCAGCGGCCTTGGTGAAGATACCGCCGCCAACACGCATGAACATGGCCAGCAGCGCTGCGCCGAAGCCGAAGCCTTCGAGCACCTTGGGGGCGTCCCCCTGGTAGATCAGCACGACCGAAGCGGCGCCGAGCAGACCAAGGCCGACGGTCATCATGCCCACGGTGCCACCGGTGCGGAAGGCGATGCGCATGCCCTCGTCGCGGCCGGAGTTGTTTGCGGCCGAGGCGACGCGCACGTTGGCCTTGACCGCGAGACTCATCCCGAAGTACCCGACCGCCGCGGAGAACACCGCTCCAAGCACGAAGAAGCCTGATCGACCGAGGCGGATCCCCAATCTGTCCGCAGGTAGAGCCATGAGGAGGAAGAAGACGATGACCACGAAGACCGACAGGGTCTTGAACTGGCGCGCCAGGTAGGCGTGGGCGCCCTCTTCGACCGCGAGGCCGATCTCTTGCATCTTTGCGGTGCCGGGGTCAGCAGCGAGAACCTGCTGGCGGAAGATGACTCCCATGATCAACGCCACGACGGCGATCACAGCGACGACAATCACCAAGGTGAGGTTGCTGCCGGTCACGGTTAGCGGTGGTACGCCGGGGGCATGGATAAGGCCTGGCATTCAATCCTCCTGAGGACATGCAAGATCGCGCTCGAACGTTGCGCCCGACGGAATCACACGGCGGGTACCCACCGGGTCCCCTCGTGACGCACCTCACACCCGCCGGGGGCAGGTGTGTTTGGCCGTCATTCTAGGGGATCGAGTCGGGTACGGGCGCCACCCACCGGGCGTGTCAACCCTCAGCGCGTCAATCGGTCCCGATAGGCGTCAGCCGGTCATAAAGGGCGTCAGACGGTGGGGGCCAACGCGTCGTCGACGCTGCCAAAGATTTGGAACACCTTGTCGAGACCGGTGATTGTGAAGACCTTCAGAATGCGCTCGCTAGAGGTCACCAGCCGCAACGAGCCGTTCGTGACCCTGACGAGCTTGAGGCGACCGACGAGGACACCCAGTCCGGTCGAGTCCATGAAAGAGACATCATCGAGATCGATGACCAGATTGTGGCGGCCCTCCGAGATGTGTTCATCAAGTCGCTCGCGCAGCACCGGCGCGGTGTAGACGTCAATTTCGCCACCGACGTGAACGATCGTCACCTCATCGCGTGCCTCGCTGGAGATCGACAGATCCACCGGTGCTCCTCACCGTCCCACGGCCGCCACCGGCCGCTCGAGAACCACCCTAATCGGAGCCGGCGCGGACGGCATACCGTTTGGTCGATGCCCAGCGAACCTCCCTCCGCAACCCGCGGGGTCTTCGACCCTGCGGAGGTTCTCTCCCGTCTGTCCCGCGGGCGACGAAGAGAACGGCTGGTGCATGTCCATGAGGTGCCCGCCCGCCAGGAACAGATCGCCGCCTGGCCTGGTTGGGTTGCCCCGGAGGTCCATTCAGCGTTCAACACGTCCGGCATCGAGCGGCTGTGGTCTCACCAACGCGAGGCAGCAGACCTGGCCCATGACGGCTCGCACGTTGTCATCGCAACCGGCACGGCATCTGGCAAGAGCATCGGTTTCCTCCTGCCAGTGCTCTCCGCCCTCGTCGACGGTGCCGTCACGCCGTCCGGTCGGGAGGCCACCGCCCTCTATCTGAGCCCGACCAAGGCTCTTGCCGCCGACCAGCTCGTCCGTCTGACGGATCTGGCCATCCCCGGTCTCCGAGCCGCGACCTACGACGGTGACACCCCGCCGGACGAACGCCGCTGGATCCGCGGCCACAGCCAGTACGTCCTGACCAACCCCGACCTCATCCATCATTCGATGCTCCCCGGTCACGAGCGGTGGGCACCGTTCCTACGGTCGCTGAGGTACGTCGTGATCGATGAATGCCATGTCTACAGAGGGGTGTTCGGCTCACACCTGGCCGTCTTGATGCGCCGGCTGCGGCGAGTGGCAGCACACTATGGAGCCTTCCCCACCTTCATCCTCGCCAGTGCCACAGTGGCCGACCCGGAAGCTCAAGCCAGTGCCCTGATCGGTATGCCGGTCCGGCCCGTCACCCTCGACGGGTCGCCGCGGGAGTCCATGACGTTCGGTCTGTGGGAGCCCGGCCTCGTGTACGGCGGCGGTGGGAGCGACGTTGACAAGCTCGACGCACCGCACCGGCGCTCCGCCGTTGCCGAGACCGCCGATCTCTTGGCAGACCTCGTGGTCGACGGGGTGCAGACCGTGGCTTTCGCCCGCTCGCGAGCCGGCGTCGAGACGGTCGCCGCGAGCGCACGGCGGTCGCTCGGCGAAGTGGACCCGGCCCTGCAAAGCGCCGTAGCGGCATACCGTGGCGGATACCTGCCGGAGGAACGACGCGACCTGGAGCGACGTCTTCGCTCGGGCGCGTTGCGGGGGCTGGCGGCTACGAACGCACTGGAGCTGGGCATCGATGTGAGCGG